>DATEOK010000375.1:0-10763 GCA_035274225.1 Dongiaceae bacterium | reverse complement strand
ACCAGCGGATCAAGGTCTGCACCCACTCCGGCAGGCCGGCCTGGTTGGACTGGAAGCTGGCGACCGTCAGCGGCAGCAGCAGCAGCGACGACGCGAAAATCGGCGGGATGACGCCCGACATGTTCAGCTTCAGCGGCAGATGCGAGGATTCGCCGCCGAACATGCGATTTCCAACTTGTCGTTTGGGGTATTGCACAATGAGGCGCCGCTGCGCGCGCTCGAAGAACACCACGAACGTGATGACGACCACCACGCCGACCGCAATGCCGATCACCAGGATCGGATTGATGGAGCCGGCGCGCAGCTGCTCGAACACCTGGCCGAGCGCGCTCGGCAGGCGGGCGACGATGCCGGCGAAGATGATGAGCGAGATGCCGTTGCCGATACCGCGGGCGGTGATCTGCTCGCCCAGCCACATCAGGAACATGGTGCCGCAGGACAGCGTCGCCATGGTGGTTACGAGGAAGAACAAGCCCGGCTCGGTCACGGCGCTGCCGGCCGGACCCGACATGTTCTGCAGGCCATTGGCGATGCCGAGCGACTGGGCCAAGGCCAGCACCAGGGTGCCGTAGCGCGTATACTGGTTGATCTTGCGCCGCCCGCTCTCGCCTTCCTTCTTCCAGGCTTCCAGCGTCGGGACGACCGAGGTCAGGAGCTGCATGATGATGGAGGCGGAGATGTAGGGCATGATGCCCAGCGCGAACACCGTCATGCGGCTGATGGCGCCGCCGGCGAACATGTCCACCATGCCGAGCACGCCGCCGGAATGCTGCTGGAAGATCTGCTGGAACGCGGCCGCGTCGATGCCCGGCAGCGGGATGTAAGCGCCGATCCGGGCCACGATCAGGATGCCGAGGGTATACCAGATGCGCTGCTTGAGCTCGGTCGCCTTGGACAGCGCACCGAAATTAATACTGGAGGCCAGTTGTTCCGCGGCCGATGCCATATCGGGCAAGCTCCTTTAATGCGGTCCGCAGCCTATATGGTGTCTCCGGCCCGCCCACTCCAAGGCCCGGGATCGCAGAGGATCCCTTAGGCCTTCGCCTTGGTCTCTTCCTTCTTGGGCTTCGGGGCCTTCACGATGACCGAGCCGCCCAGCTTTTCGACCGCCGCGACCGCCGATTTGGAAGCGCCCGCGACTTCGATGGTCAGCTTGGTCTTCAGTTCGCCCTTGCCGAGCAGCCGGACGCCATCGCGCACGCGGCTGAGCAGGCCGGCAGCCACCAGGTCCGCCCCGGTCACCGTCTTGCCGGCGTCCAGGCGCTTAGCCTCGATCGCCTGCTGCAGGCGGCCCAGATTCACCTCGACCAGGTCGAGGCGGAAGATGTTGTTGAAGCCCTTCTTGGGCAGGCGGCGGAACAGCGGCATCTGGCCGCCTTCGAACCCTTTGATCGCGACGCCGGTGCGCGCAGTCTGGCCCTTGCCACCGCGGCCGCCGGTCTTGCCCTTGCCCGAACCGATGCCGCGGCCGACGCGGATGCGGCTCTTGCGGGCGCCCGGATTGTCGGAAAGCTGATTGAGTTTCATGGTCCTATCCTGCTTTCGCCCCGGCTGAGCCGGAGCGCTTCCTTACTTCGCCGGTTCGACCCGCACGAGGTGGCTGACCTTGCGGATCATGCCGCGCACCGACGGCGTGTCGGCGACTTCGCTGCTGCGGTTCATCTTGTTGAGGCCGAGGCCGATCAGCGTGTCGCGCTGACCGGGCTTGCGGCCGATCGGGCTGCCGATCTGGGTGACCTTCAATTTGCCGGACATGTTCGCCTCGTCTTACTCGCGCGCGTCGGCTTCAGCGCCGCGCTTGCTGCCGATGATGTCGCTGACCTTCTTGCCGCGGCGCGCCGCCACCGAACGCGGCGAGTTGCTGCGGGTCAGGGCGTCGAACGCCGCCTTGATCATGTTGTGCGGGTTCGAGGTGCCGACCGACTTGGCCACCACGTCGTGGATGCCGAGCGCCTCGCAGATGGCGCGGACCGGGCCGCCGGCGATGATGCCGGTGCCGGCGTCAGCCGCCCGCATCACCACGTTGCCGGCGCCGTAATGGCCGATCACGTCATGATGCAAGGTCCGGCCCTCGCGCAGAGGAACGCGGATCATCTGGCGCTTGGCATGCTCGGTCGCCTTGCGGATCGCCTCGGGCACTTCGCGCGCCTTGCCGGAACCGTGACCGACGCGGCCCTTGCCGTCGCCGACCACCACGATCGCTGCGAAGCCGAAGCGCTTGCCGCCCTTCACCACCTTGGCGACGCGGTTGATGCCGACCAGCTTCTCGATCAGCTCGGGCTCGGCGTTACGCTCGCGCTCCCGCTCCCGATCGCCGCCGCGCCGCTCTCTCTTTTCACCCTTTGCCATAAGCTACATCCTTCCTGAACGGCGCTTAGAACGCCAAGCCGCCTTCGCGGGCGGCGTCGGCCAGCGCCTTGATGCGGCCGTGATACATGTAACCGCCGCGGTCAAACACGACGGCCTTGATGCCCTTCGCGGTGGCGCGGGAAGCGATCAGCTTGCCCACTTCCTTGGCCGCGTCGAGGTTCGCACCGGTCTTCAGCTTGCCCTTCAGCTCCTTGTCGAGCGTCGAAGCCGCCGCCACCGTCGCGCCGTTCACATCGTCGATGATCTGCGCGTAGATGTGCATCGAAGAGCGGAACACCGACAGGCGCGGCCGGCCGACCGCCTTCTGGCGGATTGCGGCGCGCGTGCGGGTCTGGCGGCGCTTGAACAGCTTGTTTGCCTTATCCATGGCCAATCCTTACTTCTTCTTGCCTTCCTTGCGGAGGATGTGTTCGGAGTCGTACTTGATGCCCTTGCCCTTGTACGGCTCTGGCGGACGGACCGCGCGGATCTCGGCCGCGACCTGGCCGACCTTCTGCTTGTCGAAGCCGCTGATCAGCACCGCGGTCGGCTTCTCGCACTTGATCGTGATGCCTTCCGGGATCGGATACAGCACGTCGTGGCTGTAGCCCATCTGCAGCTGCAGGTTCTTGCCCTGGACCGCGGCGCGATAGCCGACGCCGTTGATCTCCAGCGCCTTGCTGTAGCCCTTGCTCACGCCCTCGACCATGTTGCGCAGGTTGGCGCGGGTGGTGCCCCAGAGCACGCGCGACTGGGTGTCCTCCTGGACCGGCTTCACCCAGACCTTGCCGTCCTTCACGGACACATCGACTTGCTTGGTGATCGGCAGCTTCAGCGTGCCGAGCTTGCCCTTCACGGTCGCGACGCCGCCGGCGACGTCGACGGTGACGCCCTGCGGAATGGTGACCGGATTCTTGCCTACGCGGGACATGACGTTCCTCTTAGAACACGCGGCACAGCACTTCGCCGCCGACGTTCGCCGAGCGCGCGTCGTTCTCCGACATCACGCCCCGCGGGGTCGACAGGATCGAAATACCGAGCCCGTTGTAGTAGCGCGGAAGGTCCGCAATCTTCGAATAGACCCGACGGCCCGGCGTCGACACGCGATGGATCTCGCGGATCACCGGCGTGCCCTCGTGGTATTTGAGCTCGATGGTGATGGCGCCGCCCGGGTTGGTCTGGTCGACGGTGTAGTGACGGATGTAGCCTTCCCGCTTCAGCACCTCGAGCACATTCGCGCGCAGCCGCGAGGCCGGCGTCGTGCAGCTCGTCATGCCCGCCTTCTGGGCATTCCGGATGCGGGTCAGCATATCTCCCAAGGGATCGCTCAACGGCATTTGTCCGATCCTCCTTACCAGCTTGCCTTGACCATGCCGGGGATCTGGCCGGTCGATGCCAGTTGCCGCAGCGCGATACGCGACAAGCGGAACTTGCGGTAGACCGAGCGCGAACGGCCCGTCAGGTCACAGCGATGTTTGATGCGCACTTTCGACGAATTGCGCGGCATCTCGGCCAGCTTCAGGCGGGCCGCGAAACGGTCCTCCATCGCCAGGTTGTCGTTGTCCGCGATCGCCTTCAGCTTCGCGCGCTTGGCGGAATATCTCTTCGCCAGGCGCTCGCGCTTCTTGTTGCGTTCGATTGAGCTGGTCTTCGCCATCTCGTCCTCTCCTTTAGGCTCAGGCCACGAAGGGCATCTGGAAGCCCTTCAGCAACGCCTTCGCCTCGGCGTCAGTCTTTGCGGTCGTGCAGATCACGATGTCCATGCCACGGACCTTCTCGACCTTGTCGTAGTCGATCTCCGGGAACACCAGCTGCTCCTTGAGGCCGAGCGTGTAGTTGCCGCGGCCGTCGAAGCTCTTGCCGCTGACGCCGCGGAAATCGCGGACGCGCGGCAGCGCGATGGTGATCAGGCGATCCAGGAATTCGTACATCCGCTGGCGACGCAAGGTCACCTTGCAGCCGATGTTCATTCCCTCACGCAGCTTGAAGGTGGCGATCGACTTGCGCGCCTTGGTGACCACCGGCTTCTGGCCGGCGATCGCGGTCAGCTCCGCCACCGCGGCGTTGATCTTCTTGGAGTCGGAAGTCGCCTCGCCGACACCCATGTTGATCACGATCTTGTCGATCCGGGGCGCCTGCAGGGGGTTCTCGTAGGAGAACTCCTTGATCAGCTCGGCGCGCACGACCTTTTCGTAGTGCTCTTGCAAACGGGCAACCATCGGCCCTCTCCTCAATCCAAAGCTTCGCCGGAGCGGCGCGCGACGCGGATCTTGCGCTCGCCGTCCATCTTGTAGCCGATGCGGGTCGGCTTCTCGGTCTTGGGGTCGATCAGCGCCACGTTGGAGACGTGGATCGACAGCTCCTTCTGCACGATGCCGCCTTCCTGCTGCATCGACTGCTTCTGGTGCCGCTGGGCCATGTTGATGCCCTGCACGACCACGCGGTTCTCCTCGCGCAAGACCTTGAGGATCTCGCCGCTCTTGCCCTTGTCGCGACCGGTGATCACAACCACCTTGTCGCCCTTCTTCACTTTCAGTTTCGTCGCCATGACCTGGTCCTTTCCCGCGCGCCTACAGCACTTCCGGTGCGAGCGAGATGATCTTCATGAACTTCTTCGCACGCAGCTCGCGCGTCACGGGGCCGAAAATACGGGTCCCGATCGGCTCGCCCTGCTTGTTGATCAGCACGGCCGCGTTGCGGTCGAAACGGATCGACGTGCCGTCGGCGCGCCGGATCTCCTTCGCGGTGCGCACGATCACCGCCTGGTGAACGTCGCCCTTCTTCACCTTGCCGCGCGGGATCGCCTCCTTGATCGAGACGACGATGACGTCGCCCACGGTCGCGGTGCGGCGCTTCGAACCGCCCAGCACTTTGATGCACTGCACCCTGCGCGCGCCGGAGTTATCGGCGACATCCAGGTTCGTCTGCATCTGGATCATGGCTGGAACCTTTCTTCTTGTTTAATTGCCGGCAGCAGCGTCTTCCGACACCACTTCCCAGCGCTTGCTCTTGGAAATCGGCGCGCACTCACGGATGAAAACCGTGTCGCCGACCTTGTGCACGTTGCCCTCGTCGTGCGCCGCATAGCGCTTCGAACGACGGATGAACTTCTTGTAGACCGGGTGCATGACGCGACGCTCAACCGAGACGATGATCGTCTTGTTGTTCTTGTCGCTGACCACGGTGCCTTGCAACACTCGCCGGGGCATATCTCGCTCCTAAATCTCTGTCCTGCGCTCAGGCCTTGGCCTTGGCGGTCTTCTTGGCCGCGGCCTTCTTGGCCTTCGGCGTCTCGGTCTTCGGCTTCTTGGCCTTGGCTTCCGCCTTCGGCTTCGCCGCCTTCTTCACCTTTGCCTTTGCCTTCGGCGCCGGCTTGGCTTCCGCCGCGGCCTTCGGAGCCGAGCCCGCCGTCACGGCGGCCTTCTGGCCCAGGAAGGTCATGATGCGCGCGATGTCGCGCCGCACCGAGCGCACGCGCGCGGTGTTCTCAAGCTGGCCGTTGGCCTGCTGGAATCGCAGGTTGAAGGCCTCCTTCTTCAGGTTCGCGAGGTCGCCCTTCAGCTGATCCTCGGTCTTCATGCGCAGTTCTTCAGCGCCCATCTCGTCTCTCCCTGCGCTCTATCATTCGCCCAGACGGCTGACCATGCGCGTCTTGATCGGCAACTTGGCGGCCGCCAGGTCGAACGCCTCTTGCGCCAATTGCCTCGGCACGCCGTCCAGCTCGAACATGATGCGGCCCGGATGCACGCGGCAGACCCAGTATTCGGGCGTGCCCTTGCCAGAACCCATGCGCACCTCGGCCGGCTTGCGGCTGACCGGCACGTCCGGGAAGATCAGGATCCACACCTTGCCGACGCGCTTCATGTGACGCGTGATGGCGCGGCGGGCCGCCTCGATCTGGCGCGCGGTGATACGGGCCGGCTCCATCGCCTTCAGGCCGAAGGCGCCGAAGTTGAGGCTCGTACCGCCCTTGGCGGCGCCATGGATGCGGCCCTTGTGGCCCTTGCGGTATTTTGTTCGCTTTGGCGAAAGCATGTTCCTTCGTCCTTATTCTTCAGGCGAGGCGCGTTAGCGCGCCGCCTGATGCTCCATGGCCCGCTTGTCGAGGGCCATCGGGTCGTGGGCCATGATCTCGCCCTTGAACACCCAGACCTTCACGCCGCAGGTGCCATAGGTCGTCTTGGCCGTGCCCTCGCCGAAATCGATCTCGGCGCGCAGCGTATGCAGCGGCACGCGGCCTTCGCGGTACCACTCCATGCGGGCGATTTCCGCCCCGCCCAGACGGCCGGAGCAGTTGATGCGGATGCCGAGGGCGCCGAGGCGCATCGCCGACTGGACCGCGCGCTTCATCGCGCGGCGGAACGCGACGCGGCGCTCCAGCTGCTGCGCGATGTTGTCGGCGATCAGCTTGGCGTCGATCTCGGGCTTGCGGATCTCGACGATGTTGAGGCTGACCTCCGAGCCCGTCATCTTGGCAAGGTCGGAGCGCAGCTTCTCGATGTCGGCGCCCTTCTTGCCGATGACGACACCGGGGCGGGCGGTGTGGATCGTGACGCGCGCCTTCTTGGCCGGACGCTCGATCACGATCCGCGACACACCAGCTTGTCCCAGACGCTCGGTCAGATACTTCTTCAGCTTCAGGTCTTCGTGCAGCAGGTTCGCGAAGTCGCGGCTGGCGAACCAGCGCGAATCCCAGGTGCGATTGATGCCGACGCGCAGGCCGATCGGGTTGACCTTCTGTCCCATTACGCCTTCTCCTCCTGGTCGGCGCGCTCGCGCACGACCACGGTGATGTTGCTCCAGGTCTTCACGACGCGGGCGCCGCGGCCGCGGGCGCGGGCGTGGAAGCGCTTCAGCTTCAGGCTGCGGCCCACGAACGCCTCGGCCACCACCAGACGGTCGACGTCGAGCGAATGGTTGTTCTCGGCATTCGCGATCGCGGCCTGCAGGACCTTCTTCACGTCGTTGGCGGCGCGCCGCTTGGAGAAGGTCAGCGCCGCCATGGCCGGCTGCGCGCCGAGACCGCGGATCATCTGCGCCACCAGGTTGACCTTGCGCGGGCTGGCCTGGATGACCGATGCGCTGGCGCTTGCCTCGGTGCTCTTGAGCGCGCGCGGAGTCTTTGCCTTGCTCATGCTTCCCTCTTCGCCTTGCGGTCGGCGCTGTGGCCGGAGAAGCTGCGCGTCGGCGCGAACTCGCCGAACTTGTGGCCGATCATGTTCTCGGTCACCAGCACGGGCAGGAACTTCTGGCCGTTGTGCACGCCGAACGTCAGACCCACGAACTGCGGCAGGATCGTCGAGCGCCGCGACCAGGTCTTGATCACTTCATTGCGGCCCGTACCACGCGAAGCTTCCGCCTTCTTCAGGAGGTAGCCATCAACGAACGGGCCTTTCCAAACTGAGCGAGACATTTTCGATCAGTCTCCTTACTTGCTCGCGTGACGACGGCGCAGGATCTGGCCATCGGTCTTCTTGTTATGACGGGTCTTCTTGCCCTTGGTCGAAATGCCCCAGGGAGTGACCCAGTGCATGCCGCCGTTGGTGCGACCGCCGTGCGGGTGGTCGACCGGGTTCATGGCGATGCCGCGGGTCGACGGGCGGATGCCCAGCCAGCGCGCGCGGCCCGCCTTGCCGAGGGCAGTGTTCTGATTGTCCGGGTTGCTGACGGCGCCGATGGTCGCCATGCACTCGGACTGCACCATGCGCACTTCGCCGGACGACATGCGCAGCAGCGCGCTGCCCTGGTCGCGGCCGACCAGCTGGACGAAGGCGCCGGCGGCGCGGGCCATCTGGCCGCCCTTGCCGGGCTTCAGCTCCACGTTGTGCACGATCGTGCCGACCGGGATGCTCTTCAGCGGCATCGCGTTGCCCGGCTTCACGTCAACGCGCTCACCGGAGACGACCACGTCGCCCGCCTTCAAGCGCTGCGGCGCCAGGATGTAGGCGAGCTCGCCGTCCTCGTACTTCACCAGCGCGATGAACGCCGTGCGGTTCGGATCGTATTCCAGGCGCTCGACCGTCGCCGCCATGTCGAACTTGCGGCGCTTGAAGTCGATCAGGCGGTACCGGCGCTTGTGGCCGCCGCCCTTGCGGAACGCGGTCAGGCGACCCAGGTTGTTGCGGCCGCCGCTCTTCTTCAGGCCTTCGGTCAATTCCTTGACTGGCTTGCCCTTGTGCAGGTCGGACCGGTCCACGATGACGACGTGGCGGAGACCTGCGGAGGTCGGCTTAAATTGCTTCAAAGCCATCGCTTACACTCCCGTCGTGACGTCGATGGTCTGGCCCTGGGCCAGAGTCACGACTGCCTTCTTGGTGTCGACGCGCTTGCCGACGTAGCCGCGGAAGCGCTTGACCTTGCCCTGGCTGCGCAGGGTGTTCACCGCCGTCACCTTCACCTTGAACACGCCCTCGACCGCCGCCTTGATCTCCGGCTTGGTCGCCTCGAGCGGAACGCGGAACGTGACCTGGTTGTGCTGCGAAGCCAGCGTGCTCTTCTCGGTTACTACCGGCCGGCGGATGATGTCGTACATCTCCGCCTGGGTCAGCTTCACCACCGGCTTGTTCATCGGTCGTGCGCGGCTCATTTCAGTCGCTCCACCAAATGCTCCATCGCGCCCTTGGTCAGGACCAGGGTGTCGCGGCGGAGGATGTCGTACACGTTCGCGCCCTGCTGCGGCAGCACATCCACGTTCGGGATGTTGCGCGCGGCCTTGGCGAACTGCTCGTTCACCTCGGGGCCGTCGATGACCAGGACCGAGCCCCAACCCAGCTTCTTGAACTGGGCGGCCAGCTCCTTGGTCTTGCCGTTGGCCTTGGTCTCGCCCCACAGCACCAGCTTGCCGTCCTTGTGCTTGGCACTGAGCGCGTTCTTGAGCGCAATCTTGCGCACCTTCTTCGGCAGGTCGTGCGCATGGCTGCGGACCACCGGACCGAAAATGGTCGCGCCGCCGCGGAACTGCGGCGAGCGCAGCGAACCCTGGCGGGCGTTGCCGGTGCCCTTCTGGGCATACGGCTTCTTGGTCGTGCCGGAGATGTCGCCGATCTCCTTGGTCTTGTGGTTGCCCGACCGACGCTTGGCGAGCTGCCAGTTGACCGCGCGCGCCAGGATGTCCTTGCGCACCTTGCGGCCGAAGATGTCGGCGAACACGGCGTCGTCGATCTCGACCTCGCCGACCGCCTTGTTGCTGATATCAGTGACCTTCAGTTTCATGACTGCTCGTCCTTGTCCTTAGGCCGCCGCTTCGGCTTTGCCTTTGAGCGCCGCCGGGAACGGCAAGCCCTTCGGGGCCTTGCGCTTCACCGCATCGCTCACCAGCACATAGCCGCCGTCGTGGCCCGGAACCGCGCCCCTGATCAGCAGCAAGCCCTCGGCCTCGTCAGTCGAAGCAACGGTCAGGTTCTGGGTCGTGACACGCTCGACACCCAAATGGCCGGCCATCTTCTTGCCGGGGAAGGTGCGGCCGGGATCCTGGCGGTTGCCGGTCGAGCCGTGGCTGCGGTGCGAGACCGACACGCCGTGGGTCGCGCGCAGACCGCCGAAGTTCCAACGCTTCATCGAACCTGCGAAGCCCTTGCCGATGGTGATGCCGACGACATCGACGAACTGGCCGGGCAGGAAGTGGGTGACCGAGAGCTCGGCCCCGACTTCGAGCAGCGCATCCTTGCTGACGCGGAACTCGGCGAGCTTCGCCTTCGGCTCGACCTTCGACTTTGCGAAGCGGCCGCGCTCGGCCTTCGAGACGTTCTTCACCTTCGCCTTGCCGACCCCGAGCTGCACGGCATTGTAGCCATGCTTGTCCTCGGTGCGGACCTCGACGACCTGGCAGTTGTCGACCTTCAGCACGGTGACGGGCACGTGGCTGCCGTCCTCGGCGAAGATCCTGGTCATGCCCAGCTTCTGGGCGATCAATCCGGTGCGCATCGCAGCCGCCCTCTTAATTCTTCAGTTTGATCTCGACGTCGACGCCGGCCGCGAGGTCGAGCTTCATCAGCGCGTCCACGGTCTGCGGCGTCGGATCGACGATGTCGAGCAGCCGCTTGTGGGTGCGGATCTCGAACTGCTCGCGGCTCTTCTTGTCGACGTGCGGCGACCGGTTCACGGTGAAGCGCTCGATGCGCGTCGGCAGCGGAATCGGGCCGCGGACCTGGGCGCCGGTGCGCTTCGCCGTCGTCACGATCTCGTTGGTCGACTGATCGAGCACGCGATGGTCGAACGCTTTCAGTCGGATGCGGATATTTTGGTTATCCATTGCTCAGGTCCTTCGGCTTGCGCCTTTACTCGACGATTTTGGCGACGACGCCGGCGCCGACGGTGCGGCCGCCTTCGCGGATCGCGAAGCGCAGGCCCTCGTCCATCGCGATCGGCGCGATCAGGTGCACTTCCATCGACACGTTGTCGCCCGGCATCACCAT
>DATEOK010000374.1:0-11818 GCA_035274225.1 Dongiaceae bacterium | reverse complement strand
TGTGGGTGAGGGCGAAGATCTTGCCGCTCTGCTTCACTGCCTTCTCGAGCGACAAAGCCTCCTTGAGGTTGAGCGTCAAAGGCTTGTCGCAGATCACATGGATGCCGGCCTTCAGAAACGCCTTGGAGGCTGGAGCGTGCGTGTCGTTCGGCGTGACGATCGCGACGGCCTCGATCCCATCCGGCCGCTTGGCCTCTTCCCTGGCCATGGTCTCGAAGTCGTCATAGATGCGGTCCCGCGCCAGTCCCAGCGCCTTGCCGGAGCGCTGCGCTTTTTCTGGCGTCGACGACAGGGCGCCGGCGACCAGGGCATAGTGGTCGTCCATGCGCGCGGCGAGGCGATGCACGGCGCCGATGAAAGCGCCTTCGCCGCCGCCCACCATTCCCAGACGGATTCGTGCGTCCGCGCTCTCGCGGCCGCGGCCTTCGATTGGCATGTTCTGTCCCCTTTTTCTATCGAATGCCCAGCATGCGCCGGTTGGCCGCGAGGTCCGCACCGCCGGCCGCGAAGTCGTCGAACGCCCGCTCCGCGACCTTGATGATGTGATCGCGGATGAAGATCGCACCTTCGCGCGCGCCTTGCTCGGCATCCTTGATGCAGCATTCCCACTCCAGCACCGCCCAGCCCTTGAAGCCGAACTGCGCGAACTTGGAGAAGATGCCGCTAAAATCGACCTGGCCGTCGCCCAGTGAGCGGAAGCGTCCCGCGCGATTGATCCAGGACTGGAACCCGCCATAGACACCGGTGCGCCCGTTTGGATTGAGCTCGGCATCCTTCACGTGGAACATCTTGATGCGCTCGTGATAGATGTCGAGATATTGCAGGTAGTCGAGCGCCTGCAGCACGAAGTGCGACGGATCGAACAGGATGTTGCAGCGCGGGTGGCCCTTCACCCGCTCCAGGAACATTTCGAACGTCACGCCGTCATGCAGATCCTCGCCGGGATGAATCTCGTAGCAGACGTTGACGCCGACCTTGTCGAATGCATCGAGGATCGGCTGCCAGCGCTTGGCCAGCTCGTCGAACGCGGTTTCGACCAGCCCGGCCGGGCGCTGCGGCCAGGGATAGAAATACGGCCAGGCGAGCGCGCCGGAGAAGGTGGCATGCTCCGTCAGGCCCATGTTGTGCGAGGCCTTGGCGGCCAGCATCAGTTGGTCGACCGCCCATTCCGTGCGCGCCTTGGGATTCCCGCGCACCTGCGGCGCGGCGAAGCCGTCGAACGCCTCGTCATAGGCGGGATGCACGGCGACCAGCTGGCCCTGCAGATGGGTGGAGAGCTCGGTGATCTGGATGCCGTGCTTGGCGGCGGTGCCCTTCACGTCGTCACAATAGCCCTTGGACTCCGCGGCCTTCTTGAGATCGAACAGCCTGCCGTCCCAGCTCGGCATCTGCACGCCCTTGAAGCCGAGGCTGCCGGCCCACTTGCAGATCGAGTCCAGGGAATTGAACGGCGCCGCATCGCCGGCATATTGCGCAAGAAAGATCGCCGGCCCCTTGATGGTCGTCATCGCCATGACATGTCCTCCCGATTGATGCGGCCGCGCGGTCTCAGCGCCGCGCCGGCCGGATGATCACATATAGCTGTTCACCAGGTTCTCAAGATACTCCTGCTTGCCGGAGCGCGGCTGCGGCTCGGCGTTCTTCGCCTCGACCCGCGCCGCCAAGTCCGCCAGCGAGCGCTCTCCGGACAGGATAGCCTTTCCTTCCGGGCTGTCCCAGGCCGCATAGCGGTCCTTCACGTGGCGGGCGAGGGCGCCATCCTCGATCATCTTGGCGGCGATCATTAGGCCTCGCGCGCCCATGTCCATGCCGCCGATATGGCCATGGAGCAGATCGTCCGGGTCGAGCGACTGGCGGCGGATCTTGGCATCGAAATTGAGTCCGCCGGTGGTGAAGCCGCCACCCTGCACGATGTGATACATCGCGTAGGCGATCTCCGGGATGTTGTTCGGGAACTGGTCGGTGTCCCAGCCCAGCTGCGCGTCGCCGCGGTTAAGATCGATCGAGCCGAAGATGCCGAGCGCCACCGCCAGCGCGATCTCATGCTCGAACGAGTGGCCGGCGAGCGTGGCATGGTTGGCCTCGATGTTGACCTTGACCTCGTTCTCGAGGCCATAGCGCTTGAGGAAGCCATAGACCGAGGCGACGTCGAAATCATACTGGTGCTTGGTCGGCTCGCGCGGCTTGGGCTCGATCAGGATGGTGCCCTTGAAGCCGATCTTCTTCTTGTGGTCGACCACCATGGAGAGGAACCGGCCGTACTGGTCCAGCTCGCGCTTGAGGTCGGTGTTGAGCAACGTCTCGTAGCCTTCGCGGCCGCCCCACAGCACGTAGTTGACGCCGCCCAGCTCGTGCGTGATCTCCAGCACGTTCTTCACCTGCGCCGCGGCATAGGCGAACACTTCCGGGTCCGGATTGGTCGCCGCACCGGCCATGTAGCGCCGGTTGGAGAATAGGTTGGCGGTACCCCACAGCAGCCCGACCTTGTTCTCCTGCATCTTGCGCGCAAAGACGTCTGCGATCTGCCGCACGTTGCGATTGGACTCCGCGATGGTGGAGCCTTCGGGGGCTACGTCGCGGTCGTGGAAAGTGAAGAACGGCGCGCGCACCAGGCGGAACAGCTCGAACGCCACGTCGGCCTTCTGCTTAGCGAGGGCCATCGGGTCGCCGGCCTGCATCCACGGGCGCAGGAAGGTCTCGCCGCCGAACGGATCGCCGCCCGGCCATACGAAACTGTGCCAGTAGCACACCGCAAAGCGCAGGTGATCCTCCATGCGCTTGCCCAGCACCTTCTTGTCCGGGTCGTAGTATTTGAAGGCGAGGGGATTCTTGGAGCTGGGTCCCTCATACGGGATCGGCTGCTCCGGTCCGAAGAACTTGCTCATCGGGTCGCCTCCTTGATGGCGGGATATAACTTGCGATAACGCGCATAGGATTCCGCATAGGCATCGCGGGTCGCCGCGCGCGGCTCGAGCGTCTCGACTCGCTTCGGCGTCCTGCAGACGACGGTCGCCGGCTCTCCGGTCGCGGCCATGCGGCCGAGCAGCGCGCCGCCCATGGCGCCGCTGACCTCGCTGTCCGCCAGCCGGTTGACCGGCAGGTTCAGCACATTGGCGATGATCGACAGCCACAGCCGCGAACGCGCGCCGCCGCCGATCGCATCGAGCGACTTCAGCTGCGTGCCGGCCGCCTGCAACGCCTCCAGGCAATCGCGCATGGCGAAGGCGACGCCCTCCATCACGGCCTGCGCAAGAACGCCGCGAGAGGTGTCGTGCGACATGCCGGCGAAGGCGCCGCGGATGTCGGCATCGTTGTGCGGCGTGCGCTCGCCGGAGAGGTAGGGCAGGAACACCACCGGCGCCGGTCGCTCCGCCGTGTCGCCGAGTTCCTTCAGCAGTTCGCCTTCCGCAACGCCGACCACGCCCGACAGCCACGACAGGCACGAGGCCGCCGAAAGGATCACGCCCATCTGGTGCCAGGTGTTTGGCACGCAGTGGCAGAAGGCATGGACCGCCGCCGTGGTGTTCGGCGCGAAGCCCGCGGTCGTCGCCCACAGCACCCCCGACGTGCCGAGCGACACGAAGGCATCGCCCGGCTTGATCGCGCCCAGCGCGATTGCGCCGGCCGCGTTATCGCCCGCGCTGCCGGCGATGACCGGCGGCTGCGTCATGCCCCAACGCTGCGCCAGCTCGGCGCGCAGACGCCCGGCGGGCGCGGTGCCTTCGACCAGGGCCGGCATGTGGTCGAGCGAAAGATCGGTCGCTTCCAACGCAGCCTTCGACCAGGCACGCTTGCCGACATCGAGCCAACCGGTACCGGAGGCGTCGGACATATCCTCGATGAACTCGCCGCTCAGGCGATAGCGCAGATAGGCCTTGGGCAGCAGCACCTTGGCGACGCGCGCAAAGATCTCAGGCTCATGCTTCTTCACCCACACCAGTTTTGGCGCGGTGAAGCCGGGCAGGGTGGGATTACCGGTGATGCGCGGCAGCTCAGGCAGTCGCGCCACCAGCTCGTGGCATTCCTTGGCCGAGCGCACGTCGTTCCACAGGATGCAGGGGCGCAGCACGTTGCCGGCCTTGTCCAGCAGGGTCGCGCCGTGCTGCTGGCCGGAGAGGCCGATGCCGCGCACGGCGGCCATCTCGCGCGGCGCCTGCTTGGCGAGCTTGTCGAAGCCGGCGAGGGTCGCCTGCCACCAGCTCTCGGGATCCTGCTCGGAGTGTCCGGGCTTGGGCCGGCTCACCTGCAGCGGCTCGGATACGGTCGCGATCGTGCGGCCGTCGTCGCCAATGAGAATGCATTTGATGGCAGAGGTACCGAGGTCGATGCCGATATACATGCAGGCGCGTCCTGATCAGGGAAGGTTATCGCGCAGGAAGATGTCGATCCGAATCCGCTCTTGATCGTCGATCACGGGCTGACTGGTGCACCGTGCCAGCAGGATGCGCGCGGCAGAGCGCGCCTCGTGCCCCGGGTCCTGGTTGATGATGGCGGCCATGGTGCCGTGCATCAGGTAGCGGCGCGAGAAGTCGGTCAATTCATGCGCGATGAAAACGACGTCGCGCGCACGACCAGCTGCTTCCAGCGCCTCGGCAATGCCGCGATTGCCGGCGCCGACCGAATAGATGCCAACCAGACCTGGCTGTTCGGCCAACAGCTTCTTGGCGACCTGCCGACACCGTTCCGTGTCATCACGGCCTTCGAGCGCGGGCAGGGTATGCAACTGCGGGAACTCCGACGCGATTACCTGCTGGAAGCCGAACATGCGCTCGGCATGATCGCGCAGCGCCAGGCTGCCGGCGATGATGCCGACCGGTCCCTTGCGCTGGCCGGCAAAGCGGCCCATCAAGGTCGCGACGGTGCGGCCCGCTGCGGAATTGTCGATGCCGACATAACGATGCCGGCGCGAGTTCGGCACGTCCGACACCAAGGTCACCACCACCATGCCGGCTTCGACCATCGCGTCGATGGCCTCGCGCACCACCGGATGGTCGAGCGCCACGGTCGCGACGCCATGATACCGCCCGATCAAGCCGCGCAGCGTGCTGGCCAGCCCCTGCGGATCGAACACATCGACGCGCAAGACGTCGCCGTAGGCCTGCTGCTCGGCAAGAGACATCAGGGTGCGATCGACCTGCGACGCGAGCAGGCTCATGAAGGTGTTGGTGCCCGAGGGCAGTACGAAGCAGAACTGATACTGGATGCCGCGCGCCAGGCGCACCGCTGCCGGATCGGGGCGGTAGCCGAGACGCACCAGTGATTGCTCGACGCGCTCCATCGTGCGCGGGCTGACGCCCGGCCGGTGATTGAGCACGCGGTCGACGGTGGCGAGGCTGACGCCCGCCGCTTCAGCAACATCTACGAGGGTGGTTCGCCGATGACGGTTCGACATGCGCGCACCTTAGCGATGCGTATTTGACGTGCGCAACTCATTTCTGAGGTGAATACCTCATGAGCCCTGATGGCTTGTTGAGTGAGGTCTGGCAGGTAACCCACGATTGCTGCACTGCAGCGGGCGAATGTTCATTGCTTTGTTTAGTATGTTGTGAGCTACTAAACATCACGAGAATTGACCTAGGGGTTGCGTGGAATGGCTTTGGGTGCGGATTTGAGGGCGGAGTTGGTAAGGGCGGTGGCGGCGACGATCGAAAGTCATGCCGAGGAGCTGACGATCCTCGACCAGGCGATCGGCGATGGCGACCACGGCCTCAACATGAAGCGCGGCTTCGAGGCCGTGCTGGCCGATGCCGCCAATCTCAGCGCCAAGCCCTGGCCCGATTTCCTGAAAAGCGTCGGCACCATGCTGGTGATGAAGGTCGGCGGCGCCTCGGGTCCGCTCTACGGTACCCTGTTCATGGGGCTGGGCAAGGACCTGCCGGCCGAGCCGACGAGCGCCGATCTGGTGCGCGCTTTCCGCGGCGCGATCACGGCGGTGCAGGCGCGCGGCAAGTCCGAGCGAGGCCAGAAAACCATGCTCGATGTCCTGATCCCGGTTGCGGAGAAGCTGGAGGCAGGCGTGCTGGAAGCGGGCGCGATCACGCTGGCCGCCCATGCCGCCGCAGACGCGACCATCCCGGTCAAGGCGATACGGGGCCGCGCCTCGTTCCTCGGCGACCGGTCGATCGGCCACATGGATCCGGGCGCGCGGTCGTCCGCCTTGATGATCGAAGCCGTCGCTTCAGTTCTGGAGAAAGCGTGATGGAAAGCGTCGGAGTGGTCATCGTCTCGCATTCGCCCAAGGTCGCCGAGGGCGCCGCCGACATGGTGCGCCAGATGGTGGGCGAGGAGGTGCCCCTGGCCTGGACCGGCGGCAATCCGTCCGGCGGCCTTGGCACCGACGTCGGTCAGATCATGGCGGCGATCGACCGCGCCTGGTCCAACGCCGGCGTGGTGGTGCTGGTCGACCTCGGCGGCGCGGAGACCAACAGCGAGATGGCGATCGAGATGCTGCCCAACGACCGCCGCGGCAAGGTGCTGATCTGCAACGCGCCGTTGGTCGAGGGTGCAGTAATCGCCGCGACTGAGGCTGCCGGTGGGTCGAGCGTCGACACGGTGCGGCAGACGGCAGAGGAATACTCGGCGCGATGAAGAACGGCACCGCCACGGACCAGGCCGCCACCGGTGCGATCGTCATCGCCCATGAGGTCGGCCTGCACGCGCGCCCGTCGGTCAAGCTCACCAAGCTCGCCAAGACCTTCGCCAGCAAGATCGATCTCGGCCTCGGCGAAGACGGTCCATGGATCGACGCTAAGAGCATCGTCAAGGTGATGGCCTTCAAGGCGGCCAAGGGTTCGACCCTGCATTTCCGCGCCAACGGCGGCGACGCGACGGAAGCGGTGCAGGCGCTGGTCGACCTGGTGCGCCGCGACTTCGACGAAAGCCACGGCGGTGGCTGAGCTGCGCCTGACCGGCCGGCCCGCATCGCCGGGCCTCGCCTTGAGCCGGTTGTTCGTGCTGGCGGATGCGGCGCGGGCGGCAGTGTCCCGAGCAGAAAATCCCGAGCGCGAGGCGGAGCAGTTGCGTGCCGCGATCGCGAGTGCGATCGCAGAGTTGGAGCAGGTTGCCGGACAAGCCGACGAAGATGCCCGCGAAATCCTGGAATTCCAGATCGCCATGCTGGGCGATGATGTCTTGTCCGAGACCGCGTTCGCCTTGATCTCCGACGGTGGAGATGCGGCCGGCGCCTGGCAGTCCGCGCTCGATGCGCAGGTCGACGAATACGCCAACGCCGAGGATGAATATTTCCGCGCGCGCAGCGCCGACCTCGCCGATCTGCGCGATCGCGTGTTGCGAATCTTGTCGGGCGCCACGCAACAGAGCGTTCCGGCCGGCACCGTGCTGGTGGCCCTGGACCTGCCGCCCTCGCGCTTTCTCGGGATTGATTGGAAGGCCGGCGCGGCCATCGCGCTCGCCGGCGGCAGCCCGACCAGCCACGTTGCTTTGCTGGCGCGGGCGCGCGGCGTGCCCATGGTGGTCGGCCTGGGCGCTGACGTGATGCACGTTCCGAGCGGCCAGGAAGCCATGATCGACGGCGAACGCGGCACCCTGGTGGTGGCACCGGCCGAGGCGACGCGCGCGGCAGCGCAAGTGCGCGAGGCCGAGATCAAGGAGCGGCAAGCCATCGCCGACAAGTTCAAGCATGTGCAGGCCAAGCTGCCGAACGGCGAGGCCGTCACCGTGATGATCAACGCCGCCGGACCGGACGAGCTGTCGTTGCTCGATCCCGCGATCTGCGATGGCATCGGCCTGGTGCGCTCCGAATTCCTGTTCAGCGGCCCGACGCTGCCGGACGAGGAGAGCCAGTATCGCGCCTATGTCCGCATCCTGGAGTGGGCGGGTAGCCGGCCCGTCACCATCCGCACCCTGGATGCCGGCGGCGACAAGCCGGTGAAGGGCCTCACCCTCGACGACGAGGGCAACCCGTTCCTCGGCACGCGCGGCATCCGCCTGTCGCTGCTGAAGCCGGAGGTGTTCCGCGTGCAGCTGCGGGCCTTGTGCCGTGCGGCGGTGCGCGGCAATCTCAAGATCATGCTGCCCATGGTGGCGACGCCGCGCGACCTGGCGCAGGGCCGCGCCCATCTCGCCGCCGCCGTCGTCGACCTCGCGGCGCGCAAGATCCCCTACGCCGAACCGCCGCTCGGCATCATGGTCGAGGTACCGGCGGCGGCCATCGCCATCGACCGCTTCGACGCGGATTTCTACTCCATCGGCTCCAACGACCTCACCCAGTACGTGATGGCGGCAGCGCGCGACATCGCCTCGCTCAGCGATTATGCCGATGCCGCCGACCCCGCTGTCCTCAGCCTGATCGCTCGAACCGTGGAGCATGGCAAGCGCACCGGGCGGGATGTCAGCCTGTGCGGCGATGCCGCCTCCGATCCGTTCGTCGTGCCGCACCTGCTCGATGCGGGCTTGCGCTCCCTGTCGGTATCGGCATCATCGGTCGGACTGGTGAAGGCAGCGATCGCGGGCGCGCTCGTTGGGTGAGGGATCATGGCCGACGACGGCGATCGCAACGAGGTCAATTGGGTCGCGGAATACAAGCGCATCCTGTTGCGCGTGCTCGACCTGCGGCCCTCAGGCATGCGCCAGCGCCTGGCCGACGCACTCGGCGCCAACCGCAGCTTCGTCTCGCAGATCACCAATCCGGCCTATCCGGTGCCGATCCCGCCGCGCCACGTTGAGATCATCTTCGACGCTTGCCGCTTTCCGGACGCGGAGCGCCGTGCGTTCTTGCAGGCCTATGAGCGCGCGCATCCCGGCCGGCTGCAGCAGCCGCACAAGCCAAGCCCGCACCTGCGCCACGTCACGCTCTACGTGCCGGACCTCAACGATCCCGCCAAGAACGCCGAGCTGGACAAGATGCTGAGCGACATGGCGGCGCGCATCGCCGGGTTGATCGCGGGCCGGACCGAGGACGACGGAAAAGAATAAGGGGAGGAAGCAATGAAGAAACTCATCAACGGGACTGAGACGCTGCTGGGCGAAAGCCTCGACGGCTTCGCCGCCGCGCATGCCGACATCGTGACCCTGGGCGAAGAGCGCAAGTTCGTGCGCCGGCGCAACCTGAAGCGCGGCAAGGTGGGCCTCATCTCCGGCGGCGGTTCGGGCCACGAGCCGCTGCATGCAGGACTGGTTGGCCTCGGCATGCTCGACGCGGCGTGTCCCGGCCAGGTCTTCACCTCGCCGACTCCGGACCAGATGCTCGCCGCGGCTGAGGCGGTCGACACCGGCGCCGGCGTGCTGTTCATCGTCAAGAACTACGAAGGCGACGTGATGAACTTCGCCATGGCCGCCGAGATGTCGAACGGCAAGGTCTCTACGGTCATCACCGACGACGACGTCGCGGTCGAGACCTCGACCTACTCCACCGGCCGGCGCGGTGTCGCCGGCACGCTGGTGGTGGAACGCATGGTCGGCGCCGCGGCGGAGAAGGGCGCTGATCTCGAAACGCTGCAGCACCTGGGTCAGCGTGTGAACGGTCAGACCCGCTCCATGGGCGTTGCGCTCACCAGTTGCACAGTGCCGGCCGCCGGCAAGCCGACCTTCCAGCTCGGCGAGGACGAGATGGAAATGGGCGTCGGCATCCACGGCGAACCCGGCCGCCGCCGCGTCAAGCTGGCCTCGGCCGACGCCATCGCCGACGAGATGATGGGCGCCATCCTCGGCGACTTGAAGCTGAAGTCAGGCAGCGAGGTGCTGCTGCTGGTCAACGGCTTCGGCGGCACGCCGGCGATGGAGCTTTACCTGATGTACAACGCCGCCAAGCGCATCCTCGACGGCAAGGGCCTCAAAGCCACGCGCGCGCTGGTCGGCTCCTATGTCACATCGCTTGAGATGGCCGGCTGCTCGCTCACCGTCTCGGCGCTCGACGGCGAACTGACCGGCCTGTGGGATTCGCCGGTGCACACCGCCGCGCTGCGCTGGGGCCTCTAGCGCTCCAGATATCGGCGCAGGTGATATTCCTCGTCGCCGAACATCAGCCGGATCATGGTCAGCCGCTTGAAGTAGTGTCCTGCCGCATACTCGTCGGTCATGGCGATGCCGCCGTGCAGCTGAATCGCATCCTCGCCGACATGACGCGCCGCGCGGCCTACCTGCACCTTGGCAGCGGACACCGCTCGTCGCCGCGCTACCGTATCGCTTGTGTCGAGCGCGGCCATGCCCGCCAGCGCCATCGACTGAGCCAGCTGGCACTTCATGTACATGTTGACCATGCGATGCTGGATCGCCTGGAACGAGCCGATGGCGGCGCCGAACTGCTTGCGCACCTTGATGTAGTCGAGCGTCATGTCGTGCAGCGTCCACATCGCGCCGACCGCTTCCGCACATAGCGCCGCGGCGCCGGCATCGAGCGCTCCTTCGACCGTAGCCAGCGCCGACCCGGCGGAGCCAACCAAGGCGTCCGCCGGCAGATGCACATGATCGAAATGGAGATCGGCCGCCCAGCCGTCATCGTGCGTGCGATAGGCGTCGACGGTGAGGCCCTTTGCGTTGGCCGGCACAAGGAACAGCGAAATGCCCTGGTGATCGCCGACCTGCCCGAACATCCGGGCGCTGACCAGCACATGATCGGCGACATTGCCGTAGAGCGCCGCGATCTTGCTGCCGCTGAGGATGAAGCCGTCGCCCTCGCTCCGAGCGCGCGTCGCGACGATGGCAGGGTCGAGTTGCCCCGGCGCCTCGAGATAGGCGAGGGCGAGCTTGGTCCGACCTTCCGCGACTCCGGGCAGGATCTCCGATTTCTGCGCCTCGCTCCCTGCGACGCGCAGCGCGGTCGCACCGACCACGATTGTGGGGACGAAGGGCGTCGTCACCAGGCCGCGGCCGAACTGCTCCATCATGAGGGCGAGGTCGGCATGCGTTCCGCCGAGCCCGCCGTGCTCTTCCGGCAGCGTCGCCGCCAGCCAGCCGAGTTCCGCGAACTGCGCCCAGACCGGGTCGTCCTTGGCGCCGAGCTTCGCGAGCAGGCTCTTGCGTTTCTCGAACGCGTATCCCTGCTGGCGAAAACGCTCGAGGCTTTCCTTCAGCAGTCGTTGCTCGTCGGTGCATGTGGGCAGCATGTCAGAGGCCCAGCACGGCTTTGGCGATGATGTTGCGCTGGATCTCGTTCGACCCGGCGTAGATCAGCGTCTTGCGGAAATTGAAGTAAGGCAGGGCGCTGTCCTGGCCGCGCCGCGTCGCCTCGATGTTGACGCCGGTCTCGTCGCGCCGCATTCCGAGCGCGGCGCCGCCCGCACACATCATGGTCAGCTCGAAGATGTCGCCCTGGATCTCCGTGCCACGCACTTTCAGCATGGATGCTTCCGGCCCGACCTCGTTGGCGCCATCCTGCTTGAACAGGAAGCGAACCTCGGTGATCTCCAGCGCGTCCAGCTCCATCTCGAGCTCGGCGACACGCCGCTCGATCGCGTCCTTCTCGTGCGGCGCGTGACGGAATGGATCGTGATCCTTGAGAAATGCCTTCAATCGTCCGACGCTTGCCAGCGAGCGCGACACCTCCGCCGTGCCGAACCGCTCCAAGCTCAACAGATACTTGGCGATGGTCCAGCCCTTGTGCTCGTCGCCCAGGCGCTGCGCCACCGGCACGCGCACATTGTCGAAGAACACCTGGTTGACCTCGTGCGTGCCTTCGAACAGCAGGATCGGCCGCACCGTGACGCCCGGCGATTTCAGATCGAGCACCAGGAAGGTGATGCCCTCCTGCTTGCGGCCCGAGTTGTCGGTGCGGAACAAGCCGAACATCCAATCGGCGATGTGGCCTTCGCTGGTCCACATCTTTGAGCCATTGAGCACGTAGTGGTCGCCCACCCGCTCG
>DATEOK010000373.1:0-4883 GCA_035274225.1 Dongiaceae bacterium | reverse complement strand
CGAGGGCGTGGAGATCCTGTTCGGCTATCCGCGCAATGCGGTGTTGGAGGCGGCCGCGAAGGCGGACATCCGGACCGTCATCGTCCGCCAGGAACGCACCGGCGTGCACATGGCCGACGCCTATTCGCGCATGAACCGCGGCAGGAAGATCGGGGCCTTCGCGATGCAGCACGGGCCGGGCTCCGAGAACGCCTTCGGCGGCGTGGCCCAGGCCTATTCGGAATCGGTGCCGGTGCTGGTGCTGCCGGCGGGCTATGCACGCCGCCTGGCGCATGTGCCGGACAATTGGAATTCGACCATTCAAATGGCCAGCATCTCCAAGACGGCCGAGCCGATCAACCTGGCGGCCGAGACCCCGCACATCATGCGCCGGGCCTTTACCGCCCTGCGCAACGGGCGGCTACGTCCGGCGGTGGTCGAAATCCCTTATGACATGAGCGACGAGGAGGTCGGCGATTTCGACTATGAGCCGGTGATGACGACCCGCTTCGGCCCCGATCCCGAGGCGGTGGAGGTCGCCGCGCGGATGCTGGTGGAAGCGAAGCGGCCGGTGATCTACGCCGGCCAAGGTATCCACTGGTCGGATGCTTATGCCGAGCTGAAGGCGCTGGCCGAGCTCCTCGCCGCGCCGGTCTGCACCAGCATGGAAGGCAAAAGTTCGTTCGACGAGACGCACCCGCTCGCGCTCGGATCGGGCGGCGTCGCGCTACCCAAGACGGTGCGTCATTTCCTCAACGAAGCGGACCTGATTCTCGGCATCGGCTGCAGCTTCTCTGCCACCGGCTTCGGCGTCTCCATGCCCGCGGGCAAGACCATCGTGCACGCGACGCTCGATCCGGCCGACCTGAACAAGAACTACCCGACCAAGCATGCCTTGATCGGCGACGCCAAGCTGACTTTGGCCGCGCTCGTCGCCGCCTGCCGCAAATTGATCTCGTCGCCGCGGGATCCCGCCGCCGTCGCGGCTGAGATCAAGGCGGTCGAAGCGGAATGGCTCGAGGATTGGATGCCACTGCTGACCTCCGACGACACGCCGCTCAGCCCCTATCGCGTGCTCTGGGAACTCCAACACGCGGTCGACAAGGACAATGCCGTCATCACCCACGATGCCGGCAGCCCGCGCGACCAGCTGATTCCGTTCTGGAAGACCACCGCGCCGCTCAGCTACATCGGCTGGGGCAAATCCACCCAGCTCGGCTACGGGCTGGGCCTCGCCATGGGCGCCAAGCTCGCCTGCCCCGACAAGCTGTGCATCAACGTCTGGGGCGATGCGGCCATCGGCTTCACCGGAACGGACCTCGAGACCGCCGCGCGCGAGCGTATCCCGATCCTCTCGATCCTCCTCAACAACTCGGCCATGGCGGTGGAGATGCCGACGATGCCGGTCGCGACCGAGAAATACCGCTCCACCGATATTTCGGGGAACTACGCCGACTTTGCCCGCTCGCTCGGCTGCTATAGCGAGCGCATCACCCGCCCCGAAGACATCGCCCCGGCCATCCGCCGCGGCATCGAGCAGACGCAGAATGGTGTGCCGGTGCTTCTTGAGTTCATCACCTGCAAGGAAACCAGAGCATCCAAGATCTGACGATGTCTCCCCTCCCTACATTCGTGTCGCTTGAGCCTGGGCCGTCCGGGATACGGCCGCCCGATAGTCGCAAAGCCGGTTCTGAGACAGCTCACTCGACGTTGCCCGCGCTGCGGAGACCTTCTGGACCCTGATCTTCGAGAGGACATCGCATGACGACACAAGCAAGCGCTGGACCAAGGGGCCTCTGGTACCACGGGTGGAACATTGTCATGGTGGTCGTGCTGTCGCAGATCGCCGCCAACGGCCTGGCGCTGAATTCGATGTCGCTGTTCCTGCAGGACTGGTCGAGAGACCTGCATGCGCCGATCAGCGCGCTGCTGCTCGCGACGCTGCCTTTCGCCATCGCAATATCCTTCTCTTCGCCGTTCATCGGCATGTTCGCGGATAAATGTCCGGCGCGCCTGCTGATCGCCGTCGGGCTGGTCGGCATCGTCATCTTTTGCCTGCTGATGAGCTTCACGAACGCCACCTGGCAGATCTGGGTGCTGTACGGCACTTTCTTCCCGATCTCGCTGGGCCTTTGCGGCTTAGCCACCGTCAATGCCGTGGTCTCGCGCTGGTTCGTCAGGCGGATCGGCGTGGCGCTGGGCATCACCGCTCTGGGCTCCGCCCTCGGCGGCGTGATCCTGCCACCGATCATCGCCGAGGTCATGCCGGCGATCGGCTGGCGCAGCGTCTGGCGCGGCGCAGCTTTCGTGATCGCTGTCGTGGTCCTGCCGCTGGTCCTATGGATCGTTCGCGACAGGCCCGCCGAACGCGACGGCCTTCACTATATCGGCGGCGCGACACATGCCCACGGCGCACAAAGCGCTGAGGACCTGCGCTCGACGGACATTCTCAAGCGCAGGAATTTCTGGCTTCTGGTCCTATGCTACACACCGGTTCTCGGGCTGAATGGCGCCGTCCAGCAGAACATCGCGCCCATCGCCGGCAGCCATGGCTTCGACCAGAGCACGGCCGGCATGCTGCTCGCGGTCTTCAGCGTGTCGCAGATGTTCGCCATATTGCTGCTCGGGCTGGCTTCCGACCGCTTCGGCAACCGGCTGCCCCTCGCCAGCCTCTCGGTGACGATCATGGCCGGCGCCGCCTTCCTCGCCTTTGGGGATAGCCTCCCGTCGCTGGTGGCAGGCAGCGCGCTGGTCGGATTCACCGGCGGCATCTGGACGCTGATGCCGGCCGCCGTGGCAGCCGAATTTGGAGCCGGCGGGGTCGGCCGGGCATTTGGAATGTTGATGTTCTTCCTTCCGATCAGCGCCCTCGCTTCAGCACTCCTCGCCAAGGTGCAGGAATCGACCGGCAGCTATGCGCCGGCCTTGATGGGCCTCGGGGCGATCTGCCTCATGGGCGGGGCGGCGATCCTCTTCATGCGCGAGCGGCATCGCGGACATCCTACGCCCGCGGAGAAAGCAGCGGCGCTCGAAGAGACGGTGATCCCGCTCGCCTGAGCGGGGAAAGCGCCGGCGAAGCTTCGGATTCACGTATAATCATTATATAAAACAGCAGGATATTCGATAGACATCGGTTTCTATTGGAACGATAGGCCGCCTTGGCATCGCTGATGCAATTGGATATGCGGGATTCGATGAGCGACCGAATCCCGCCTCCGTCGCAAGCCGTCGCAGACACGCATTGCACCAGCCGCGACTATGACCGGCTCTACCGCCAATCGATCGAGGATCCCGACGGCTTCTGGCGGGACCAGTCGCGACGCATCGATTGGATCGAGGCGCCCAGCCGGATAGCCAATTGGTCCTATGATCCCGTATCTATAAAGTGGTTTGAGGATGGCTCTCTAAATCTCTGTTATAATTGCGTCGATAGGCATCTTGCGCGCCATGCCGATCGCGTCGCGCTGATCTGGGAGGGCGACGAGCCGGGGGTCGGCCGGAGCCTCAGCTACGGCGCGCTGCACGCCGAAGTGGTGCGGATGGCCAATTGCCTGAAGCTGCTCGGCGTCGGCAAGGGCGACCGGGTGACCATCTACATGCCGATGATCATCGATACCGCGGTCGCCATGCTCGCCTGCGCGCGGATCGGGGCGGTGCATTCGGTCGTGTTCGGCGGCTTCTCTCCGGAAGCCCTGCGCGGACGCATCGAGGATTGCGGCAGCCGGTTCGTGATTACCGCCGATGGCGGCATGCGCGGCGGACGCCTGGTGCCGCTGAAGGCCAATGTCGACGCCGCGCTCGAGGGTGTCGAAGTCGCGGCCGTGCTGGTGGTTCGCCATGCCGGTAACGCAATCGAGACGGTCGAGGGCCGCGACCATATGTACCATCAGCTCGGCGAAAGCGTCCCGGACGAATGCCCGTGCGAGCCGATGAACGCCGAAGACCCGCTCTTCATCCTGTACACGTCGGGATCGACCGGGAAGCCCAAGGGCGTGCTGCACACGACCGGCGGCTATGCGGTCTGGACCGCCGCGACCTTCCATTACGTCTTCGATTATCGGGCCGGCGAGATCTTCTGGTGCAGCGCCGACGTCGGCTGGGTGACCGGCCACAGCTATGTCGTCTACGGCCCGCTCGCCAACGGCGCCACCAGCCTGATCTTCGAGGGGGTGCCGAACCATCCGGACTCCGGCCGTTTCTGGGATGTGATCGATCGGCACCGGGTCAACATCTTCTACACCGCGCCGACCGCGATCCGGGCGCTGATGCGCGAAGGCGATGCGCCGGTAAAGCGGTACGATCGGTCGTCGCTGCGCCTGCTGGGATCGGTCGGCGAGCCGATCAACCCGGAGGCGTGGCGATGGTATCATGACGTCGTCGGCGACGGCCGATGCCCGGTGGTCGACACCTGGTGGCAGACCGAGACCGGCGGGATCATGATCACCACCTTGCCCGGGGCCCACGACATGAAGCCGGGATCCGCCGGCAAGCCGTTCTTCGGCGTGGTTCCGGAGCTGGTCGACCAGGAGGGCAGGATCCTCGAAGGCGCGGCATCGGGCAATCTCTGTCTCGCGCGAAGCTGGCCGGGCCAGATGCGCACCGTCTACGGCGACCACGAACGCTTCGTTCAGACCTATTTCTCGGCCTACAAGGGCAAATATTTCACCGGCGACGGCTGCCGCCGCGACGAGGACGGCTATTATTGGATCACCGGCCGCGTCGACGATGTGCTCAATGTCTCCGGCCATCGGCTGGGAACCGCCGAGATCGAATCCGCGCTTGTGCTCCACCCTTCGGTCGCCGAGGCGGCGGTGGTCGGCTATCCGCACCCGATCAAGGGCCAGGGTGTCTACGCCTATGTCACGCTGATGTCCGGCGTGGCGCCGGACGAGACGCTTCGCAAG
>DATEOK010000372.1:0-12525 GCA_035274225.1 Dongiaceae bacterium | reverse complement strand
TCGGCGGCCTGCTCGGCGGCGGCGGCCGTTAAGGACTGACGCCAGTGTCATTCACCCGCACGACGCGTTCGTTTCAGCGGTATCGGCCGCGAGTCCTGCGGTGGCTGGCCGGGCTTGCCGTCTGCATCGGCATCGCGGCGCTCTATCTATCCGGCTCTCTACTGTTCATCGACCGGCAACTGGCCTCCGCACGCTTCCAGCTGGTGACCTCCGATCCGACCGATGACATCGTCGTGGTCGCGATCGATGCGCGCAGCCTGCAGGACATCGCGGTGTGGCCGTGGCCGCGCAAGCTGCACGCGGAGGTGATCGACAAGCTGCGCCAGGCGGGTGCACGCCAGATCGCCGTCGACATCGACTTCAGCGCGGAGTCCGTCAAGGAGCAGGACAAAATGCTGGCGGATGCGCTGGCGCGTGCCGGCGGCAACGTCATCCTGCCGGTGTTCGAGCAGCTCGGCGATTCGAAGAAAGCAATCACCTCGACCGCGCCGCTGCCGATGTTCGCGGAACATACGCGCGTCGCATCCGCCAACATCTATCCGGACAGCGACGGCATCGTGCGGCGCCTGGCCCGCGTCGAGCTGTGGAAGGGAAACCTGGTTCCGACGATGGCGGCGGCCGCCGCCGGCCTGGAGCCGACCGCCATGGGACGCTACTACGTCGACTTCGGCATCGCGGTGGACCGGATCAAGCGCGTCTCCTACGTCGACGTGCTGAACGACAAGGTCGATCCCGCCGTGTTTGCCGGCAAGATCGCGATGATCGGTGCGACGGCGCGGGAGCTGGGCGATACCGTGGCGACGCCGGTCGGCGGCGTCATGCCGGGCGTGATCGTACAGGCCCTGGCAACCGAATCGCTGCTGCAGGACCGTGACCTGCACAAGGTCTCGCGCTGGCTGATCCTGGCCATCGCCTGCATGCTGTTCTTCCTTATCGAAGGAATTTGCCGCAACCGCGGCTGGCGGCACGGTGTTGCCGCCGGCTTCGGCGCGCTGATCGCCATCGTCGGCTTGCCGCTGGTGGTGCAGGCAAACCTGCCGTTGATGGTCGAGACCGCACCCTGGCTCGCGGCGGTGTCGGCGGCGTTCCTGATGGCGCTGTTCGAGCGTCTGCGCGATCTTGACCTCAGGCTGATCGGCCAAGCCATCCTGCTGCGCCGCACCGACGCGCTGATGCGCCAGGTGGTGGAGAACAGCTCCGACGGGCTGCTGGTGATAGACGACCAGGGCAAGGTGCGGTCGGTCAATCCAGCGGCCGAACGCATCCTCGGCCAGCATGCCAGCGAGATCGTCGGCCAGCATTTCTTCGACGTGATCGCGACGCCGAGCCACCAGCCGCCGATCCACAGCCTGTCGCGCATGGCCTATGCCGACCGCCCGAGCCAGATGGAGCTGACGCGGCCGGACGGCTCGACGCTGATCGCCGACGTGGGGCTGAGCCGCCTGCCGGAGCAGCAACCGAACGCGGTCTTCGTCGCGCAGCTGCACGACGTAACCGAGATGAAGATGCGCGAGGCGGAATTGCGCGCCGCGCGCGACCAGGCCGAGGCAGCCAGCAACAGCAAGAGCCAGTTCCTGGCCAACATGAGCCACGAACTGCGCACGCCGCTCAATGCGGTGATCGGCTTCTCCGAGATCATGAAGACCGAGCTGCTGGGCCCGATCGGCACCGAGACCTATCGCGGCTACAGCCACAGCATCCACGACAGCGCCAAGCACCTGCTCGGCATCATCAACGACATCCTCGACATCTCGTCGATCGAGTCCGGCTCGCCACGGCTGCATGAAGGCATCCACGAGCCGGAGCAGATCTGCCAGTCGGTGATCGCGCTGGTCGCCGGGCGCGCCGAGGTGGCGCAGGTGAAGCTGGTGGTGAATGTCGAGCCGGCGACTGACCTGCTCTATGCCGACGGGCGCATGCTGAAGCAGATGCTGATCAACCTGGTCGGCAACGCGATCAAGTTCACCCCAAAGAACGGCAGCATCGAGATCAAGGTGACCCCGGCCGGGCCGGAGCCGCACGGCGGCGTCGTGTTCGCGGTGGCTGACGAAGGCATCGGCATCGCCAAGGAGGACATCCCGCGCATCCTGAAGCCGTTCGAGCAGGTCGAAACCGCGTTCGCGCGCAATTTCGACGGCATCGGGCTCGGGCTGCCGCTGGTGAATTCGATGGCGCGGCTGCATGGCGCAACCTTGACCATCGACAGCGAGCTGAACGTGGGCACCACTGTTTCGATCCTGTTCCCGGCGGCGCGCACGCGGCCGCGGACCCAGGAAGCGCCCAGCAGCGCTGAGATCGTGGAAATCACGCCGGTGCGCATCCGCGCCGCCGAGTGAGGAGATTGGCGTAAGCCGGACCGCTGCTCTGGTTCGGAGATCAAAGCGAGGGAAACGACAAGCTCCTATGAGCAAGTGAGGTCCCATGTCGGAATCGCGTACCAACGTCACACGCCGCAAGCGTACGGCCAGCACCGAGGTGAGCAACTCGCATAAGACGAGCGGCTCCGGCGGACTATCCGCGATCATCTCGGTCATCGTCATCCTGGCGGCGTCAGTGTATCTGATGGCGCACAACCAGGTAGATGACGCTTTGGGCCGGACCGCGACCGTGATCTCGGACAAGAGGAGCACGACGGGCCAGATCTGGACATCGGTCGTGACGACCTTCGCCGGCGACGATGTCGAGGAGGATTCGGCGCGCATTGCCGCTCCCGATCTCACCATGCTGAAGGACGGGGATCGCGTGAGCACCGGCAGCCACGACCGGACGGTGACCACCAGCGGCAACGACATCCTCAAGCTGGAGCCGCAGACGACCATCACCATCGGCGAGCCGAAGCCGGCGACCATCATCGAGCTGCTTGGCGGCACGCTGCATGTCAAGGCCGGCAAGCGGCATGACGGCGACACGCTGTCGATCGAAACGCAGTACCTGGTGGCGACCGTCAAGGGCACCGAGTTCGTGGTGACGACGACGGATAGCGGCGCGGCCGTTTCGGTCACCGAGGGTGTGGTCTCGGTGCGAGCGACACGCGCGAGCGAAGCGTTCGACGTTGTGCCGGGGCAAACGGCCTTCGTCTCGTCGGTGCAAGGTTCGCTGCCGACCATCGTGGCAACGCCCGCCGGCGGCGGCGCAGCGGCCCTCGAAGCCGCTGTTGCGGGAACGACCGCCTACGGCGATCAAGATCGGCGATAACACCCGTTACCGTCTGGGAGAGAGAGGCGCGCGGCATTGGTATAGTGCCGCGCGCCTTGGTGCCTACTTCAGACCAAGCTACATACTCCGTTATGAAGTTAAGCTTCCATTAGCCACGCGGATTAACACGCAGTTCAGCTGCTCTCTCTTAATCTCCTGGCAGACTCACTGTCCTGTATCGATCGATATGCGGCGGTGAATACGTTTCGCGAGAGGGCTATGACGCATTCGACTAAAATCCCGGCTAAACCGGAGCAACCGGCCGGCGTGTGGCGCCATAGCAGCCTGCTGCGCGGGCTGGCGGTCCTCATGGCCACCAGCTGCCTGGTCGCGCCCAGCCGCGCCGAGGGCACCCTGGATTGGGTCGTGCAGGCCATCACCGGTCAGAGCCCCGCCATCGAGGAGGCGGCGATCTCCGGCGACCTTTCGCGCGGCAGCGTGCTCGCGCCGAGCGACGAGATCTCGACTGGCGACGGCGAGCGCATCGTCCTCACTCACGGCCAGGACGTCCTGGAACTGCAGCCCAACACCACCGTCGCGATCGGCGGCGCCGGTCCGAACGGCATGGCGACCGTCGTCAAGCTGCTCGACGGCACGGTCCATGTGAAGGTCGGCAAGCGGACACCTGGCCGCACCTTCTCGGTCGAGACCCGCTTCCTGGTCGCGACCGTCAAGGGCACGGAATTCGATGTCACCGCCGGCGATGACGCCGCAGCGGTGTCGGTCTCGGAAGGCACGGTCGCGGTCCAGTCCGAAGGCGGCACCCGCTCTGTCGACGTGACGCCGGGCCGGACCGCCGTTGCCTCCGCGGACGATGACGACGCGACGCCCGATGTCGGCGCAACGCCGGCCGGCGGCGCGCCGGAAGCGGCCAAGGCCGGCGGCAAGTCGGCCAAGGACAGCAATAAATCCGTCAACGGCAGCGCCAACGGCAATTCCAAGAGCAAGGGCAATGGCAACGGTGCCGGAAACGGCAACGGCAATGGATCCGATGGCGGCAACAATGGCAACGGTAACGGCGGGGGCAACGGTAACGGCGGGGGCAATGGGAACGGCGGGGGCAACGGCAACGGTGGGGGCAATGGAAACGGCGGCGGCAATGGCAATGGCCATTCGCGCGGCCGCGTCCCGACGTTGAACGTGGATCGGTAAGCCCCGGGTTTTATCATGTCTGCTATCGCCGTACCACGATGGTCACAGCGGATCGGGCATGCGCTGATCGCGCTTCTGGTCGGGCTGCTGATCGTCGGGCTTCATGCCGGGGGCTATCTCCGCTTCTTCGACGCGGAGCTCGAGGAAGCGCGCTTCAACTTGGTGCGTTCCGATCCCTCGCCGCAGATCGCCATCGTTGCGATCGACGCCAACAGCCTGGAGCAGCGGCCGCTCTGGCCATGGCCGCGCTCCTGGCATGCCGCGCTGATCGACCGGCTGGTCGAGGCCGGCGCGGCCCAGATCGTTCTCGATATCGACTTCAGCGCGGCGTCCACTCCGATTGAGGACGCGGCGCTGGCGGACGCGCTGCGCCGCGCCGGCGAGCGCGTCATCCTGCCGGTGTTCCAGCAGCCGGCGCAGCAGCAGTCGAATGCGCTGATCGAAAACTTCCCGATGGCGGCGCTGGCGGAGCGCGCCCGCATCGCATCGGCCAACATTCGCGCCGACGGTGACGGCATCGTGCGCCGGATGCCGCCGCTGGCGGAATGGGGCGGCGCCCTGGTCCCGACACTCGCCGGCGCGGCGGCCGGTTCGCGCTCGCGCGATGACTTCCTGATCGACTACGGCATCCGCGCCGAAGGGTTCACAACCATTTCCTACGTCGATGTCCTGGAAGGACGCGCGCCGAGCGGCGCGTTCGCCGGCAAGATCGTGTTCGTCGGCGCGACCGCGCTCGAGCTCGGCGACGTGGCGGCGACGCCGGTCAACGGCCTCACACCCGGCCTGATGGTGCAGGCGCTGGGCACCAGCTCGCTGCTGCAAGGGCGCGCCCTGCACAAGGTGATTGTGTGGCCGATCCTGGTTCTGACCATTGCCCTGTTCTTCGCGGTCGCGCGCCAGTGTCGCGGCCGTCATTGGCTGGCGGTGGCCGGCCTCGGCGCGGCGTGGAGCGCCGGCATCTTCGCGCTCAGCACCGCCGTGCAGATGGTCGCGCCGGTCATGCTCGATGCCGCGCCACTGATCCTGTCGGTCGTGACCGCTATATTCGCCAGCCTGGTCGGCCGGGTCCGCGACCTTGACCTCACCGTGGTCGGGCAGACCATCGCGCTGCGCCGCAGCAGCAACCTGATGCGCCGGGTGGTCGAGAATACATTCGACGGCCTGCTCACCCTCGACCGCGACGGCACGATCAAGAGCGCCAACCCAGCCGCCGAGCGCATCCTCGGCCGCAAGAGCGCCGAACTGGTGGAGCGTTCCTTCGCCAGCTTCGTTCCGTCGCTGCCCGCGGAGAAGGGCGCCGCCTGGCTCGCCTATCTCGCCGAGGAACGACAGCCGCAGGAGGCCAGCGTGCAAGGCCCGGACGGCGTCGCGGTCGCGACCGAGATCGCCGTCACGCGCCTGCCCGACGAACCGTCGGCCGCCTTCATCGTGGTGCTGCGCGACATCGTCGAGCGCACGGCGGCGATCGCTGCGGCGGCGCGCAATCTCAACCGGCTCAAGGACGCGATCGATTCCATCGGCAGCGGCTTCGCGCTGTTCGATGCCGACGAGCGGCTGGTGACCTGCAACCAGCATTTGCGTGCGCTTTACCCATCCATTGCGCACATGCTGGTGCCGGGCTGGCATGTCGAGGACCTGGTGCGCGCCAAGGTGATCGCCAACAATCCCGGCGCGCCGGGCCACGAGATCGAGCGCCAGGTGGCCGATCGGCTGCGGCGATTCCGTAATCCGGGCGAGGCGTTCGAGTATTCGGCAGGCGGCAACCGCTGGCTCCAGATCAGCGAGCGGCGCACCAGCGAAGGCGGCATCGTCGGCATCCATACCGACATAACCCAGGCGCGCCAGCAAGAGTCTCAGCTGCGCGCGGCCTATGAGCAGGCGCAGGTCGCCAGCCGCACCAAGAGCCAGTTCCTGGCCAACATGAGCCACGAACTGCGCACGCCGCTCAACGCCGTCATCGGCTTCTCCGAAGTCATGAAGGCGGAGCTGATGGGGCCGCTCGGCTCCGAGCTCTATCGCGGCTACACCAAGGACATCCACGACAGCGCCACCCACCTGCTCGCCATCATCAACGACATCCTGGACATCTCCTCGATCGAATCCGGCGTCCACCGCCTGAAGGAATCGCTGTTGTCGCCGGAGGAGGTGTGCCGCTCGGTCGAGACGCTGATGTCGGGCAGGATGGAATGGGCCGGCATCCAGCTGGTGGTGTCGGTCAAGGGCGTGACCGGCGGCCTGTGGGCCGACAACCGGCTGGTCAAGCAGATGCTGCTCAACCTGGTCAGCAACGCCGTCAAGTTCAGCGCGTCGGACACGCGCATCCTGCTCTCGGTGACGCAGACCGGCGACCGCGCGATCCGGTTCTCGGTCGAGGACCAGGGCATCGGCATCGCCGCCGCCGACATCGAACGCATCCTCCGGCCATTCGAGCAGGTGGAGAACGCCTGGAGCCGCAGCCATGACGGCGTCGGGCTCGGCCTCGCGCTGGTGCAATCGATGGTGCAGGCGCACGATGCCGCGCTGCGCATCGATAGCGCCGTCGGCGAAGGCACCACCGTCACCATCGTGTTCCCACCGGCGCGCACTCGCGACCTGTCGCACGACGACCGCCCGCGCCGGCCGCGCCTGGAAGTCGTCAAGGGCAGCAAGTAGCCGCCAGCGCTGCTAACGCCGCTTGCTCCGCGCGGCGCCTGCTTTCTTCCAGCCCAATCCGCCGATCACCTCGACAGCGCAGCGCGCCGCCAGCTGGGCACCGAGGCCGTTGACGTCGAAATCCGGGCCGAGGCACGCCATGTCGAAGCCGACCACCGGCGGCCCCTCTTCGATTGCCAGGCGCAGCGCCTGCAAGATCTCGCGCGCGGTGAGGCCGGCGGGATCGGGATATTTCTGCGCCGGCAGGAGGGCGGGATCGATCACGTCGAGGTCGAGCGAGAGATAGAGCGCGTCGACACCGGGGCAGATGCGGGCGAGCGCCTCGCGCACGCATTGCCGGATCCCCTTCTCCTCCACGTGCTGGAGGGTCCAGATGCCGATGTCGAGCTCGCGCGCGGCTTCGTGCCAGGCGAGGGAGTTGCGGGTGCCGCGGATACCGATCTCCGCGAAGTTGGCGGGATCGAGATAGCCGCCCTCGAAGCAGCGCGCCCATTGCGAGCCGGCCCAGTAGCGCGGCTCCCACGCCAGGTCATAGTGTGAGTCGAACTTGAGCACGGCGATGCGCTGCTTGCGCTGGCGCGCGACCGAGCGCACGCCGACATAGGGAATGGTGTCGTCGCCGCCGACCAGGACCAGCACCTTGTCGCGGCCGATCAGGCGCTCGATGCGCTCGCCTGCCCGGTGCAGCTCGGTCTCGGCGTCGATCTCGTAGTCGATGCGGATGTCGCCGCCGTCCGCGACCTTGATCCAATCGGCGATCTGGAAGTCCGGCCCGCGCTCCGGCATCAGGCCGCCGGAATGGTCCAGCGAATAGTAGATCGCGTTGCGGCGGATCGCGGCGGGCGCGCCGGTCGCACCGGTGCGTGAATAGATCGCCGCCTGATGGGTCGCCTGCGCCGGCAGGAAGCGGCGCGGATCAAGGATCTTCACCCCCTCATAGGGCAGGCCCACCACCACGACGTCGGCATCCGGCGCCTCGTCGGCATAGGGCACCTCCATGAAGGTCGGCACGTCGTCGTAGAGGATGCGCTCGACCCGCCGCGCGACTCGATACGGTGATTGCGCGGCCTTGGCCGAGGCGCGCTGGAAGGCGGCGACAATGTCGGCCTTGCTGGTGCGGGCCACCGCGCGGCGCGGCGCCGACTTCTTTCCTTTGGTTGGCATGGAGATGTCCCCATCAACGCGGCATCGATACTGCCTGGGGAAGTAAGGGCTTGTCACCAGCAATTAGAATCAGCAGCGCACTCTGGGCAACAAGGAAAGGATGCTAACCACACTTCTTTTCTTCGTCATGGTCGGACCAAGTCCGACCATGACGAAGTTGAATACGTGGAGTGGGCTATTCCATCGCCATCAGCGCGCCGTCGGTGGGGTCGAGATAGAGCGTCTTCTTGGCACCGGTGTTGTCGGTCGCCTGCACGACGTAGCAGTTGCCGTCGTTGGCCTTTGGCGCGCCGACGCTGGTGAAGCCGTGCCGCTCCAGCATCGCCTTGACCTTGGCGGGCGCAAGCCAGGCGGACTTGTCCGCGGTGGTGCATTGGATGCCGGCCGCCTGCGCCACGGGCGTGATCGCCAGGCTGATGAAAAGGGCCGCCGCAACGACGCGCATGAGGTTTCCTATCGTGGGAAGATCAGGGAGAAAGTCGCGCCGCCGGCTTCGTCGGTGCGTGCCAGCGAGAGCTGCGCCTTGAGCCTCTTGGCCGCCTCCGCGACGATCGCGAGGCCGAGGCCGGCGGAGCCGCCCTTCGGGCCGCGGCGGAACGGCTCGGTCAGCTCCGGCAGATCGGCGGGGTCGAGGCCCGGCCCATGGTCGGCGACCGCGAGGCACGGGGGATCCTCGGCCACCACCAGGCGCACGGTGGCGCCGGACGGCGAAACTCGCAAGGCGTTCTCGAGCAGGTTGCGCACGGCGCTTTCCATCAGCGCGGGATCACCGGTCACCACCACGGCGCGCGGCGGCGCTTCGACCGCGATGTCGCGGCCGGCGCGGCGCGCCACCGGATAGAGCCGCGCCGCCATGTCCTCCGCCAGGCGGCCGAGGTCGATGCGGGCGTCGGCGCCGGCGGTCACGGTCTCGGTCCGCGCCAGCTCCAGCAGCAGCTCGACCTGGCGGATCATGCCGTCGACGTCGCGTTTCAGGGCGCGCACATCGTCGTCCTCGCCCATCGCATCGAGGCGGGCCCGCAGGATGGCGAGCGGCGTGCGCAGCTCGTGCGCGGCGTTGGCGGTGAAGCGCTTCTGGCGCTGGTTGACGATGACCAGCTCGGCCGACACCGCCTCTGCCTCGCGGCGCAGCGTATCGATCGCCAGGAAGTCGCTGCGGCGGCGGCTCAAGGAGCGCCAGACCAGCGCCAGGATCGCCGCGATGGCGAGGAAAATGGCACCGGCGAACACGGCATAGGCGGCGCGCGCGACCCCGATCGCTTCGCCCAGGCTGGCGGTCGCATCGATATAGACCTCGAAGGCACCGATCACCTCCTCGCCCTGGCGGACCGGGACGTAAATCTCGGCGATGGCAGTCTGATCGGCGCCCAGTCCAAGCACGTGATAGTCGCCGCCGGTCATGCGCAGCATGAGCAGCGGCTTGCCGGACTCCAGCACCTCGCTCACATCCTCGACGTCGTAGTCGCGGCCGATCGCCGCGCCGGTCGAATCGAGCCAGACCTTGCTGTTGCGATCGAACGCGAGCATGCGCATGACGCCCGAGGTCTGCTGCAGCAGCTGGAAGACCGCGTCGCGCAGCTCCTTGTCGTTGGGGCCGGGCGCGCCGTAGGGATCGAGCACGTCGGCGGCGGACTGGGTCACGCGCTCGGCCACGGAGAGCGCGTAGGACTGGACCGTATCGCGAACCCGCAGCTCGGCCAACCACCAGCCGCCGACCAGGGCGATCAGGCCGATTGCGGCGACGCCGAGCATGACCGTCCGGTCGCGCGTCGTGAAGGAATGAGCGCGCTCCAGCAAACTGCGCGACGCAGGATCTGCGGCGGCGGTCATGCGGGCTTGCTTTCCAGCATGCAGCCGACCCCGCGCAGCACAGCGATCTCCACCGCAGCGCCGGCGCTGCGCAGGCGCTTGCGCAGGCGCGAGACGGCCGCGTCGACGGCGTTCGGAGTGACCTCGTCATCGAAGCCGTAGAGGCTGCGCTGGATCTCCTCGCGCTTCACCACCGCGCCTTGGCTGCGCAGCAGGAGCTCCAGCAGCGCCGCTTCCTGCCGCGGCAGATCCAGCACTTGGGCGTCGACGCTGGCGCGGCGCTGCGCGACGTCGAACTTGAGGTTGCCCGCCTCCAGGATGGTGGACATGCGCTTGCCGGGCCGGCGCAGCACGGCGCGCAGCCGCGCATTGAGCTCGTCCATGTCGAATGGCTTGACGATATAGTCGTCGGCGCCGGCGTCGAGGCCCTCGATCCGGTCGACCGGCGCGTCGCGCGCGGTCAGAAACAGGATGCCCGCCTGCGAGCCCTTGCCGCGGATCTGCTTGACCAGCGCGAGGCCGTCGCCGTCGCCGAGGCGGCGATCGAGCAGCACGGCGTCGTAGTCTTCGACGTCGAGGAAAGCGGCGGCATCCGCACGGCTCTGCGCCAGATCGACCGCAAAGCCGCGCGCCGCGAGGTTTCGGCGCAGCAGCTCACCCAGGGTCGGCTCGTCTTCGACGATCAGGAGTCGCATGTTCCGTGCAGCGCTAGCCACCGCGGTTTCGCCCGGTCCCCATGGATTTCATCAGATTTTCGCGATGCCGCCAACTGGCATGAAGGCCGCCGAGGACATGCATTCAGCCGTTCAGCCATCCAGGTGCCACAAGCCAATGGAAGGCGCGGACAAACGGGTCCCAGACCTGCATCGGGCCGGCATTCCTCTCGGGGGTCGAGGATCCCGACGTGCGGTCGTTCGAACCGGTGTTCGCCGCGCCCTCCATCGTCATGCTCAATCCCCGCCGGCGATCAGATGCCGTGGTGGGATCGAGATACACCTGGACCTAGCCGCTCCTCGCGTCGCTGGACCAGACCATGCGGCACATGACCATTCGCTGACGATGGATCGGCCGCTTGCGACAGGCTGCCGCGGCCTCGATTGGCCGCCGCGGCGAATCCGCCTATGATTGGAAGTCTCGATCACGGCGGCGATACGACCCATGACAGCGGCAGGTAACGACGCGATCTATGGCCGCCTTGCGGCGTGGCTGGCGACGCAAGGGCTCGGCGACACTGGCCTCGATGCGGCGGGCCGGTCGCTCAACAACATCGGCGCGCTGCCCTTCTCCGAGCTGTTCGCGGGATTCTGCGCGCGCATCAACGACTGGGTCTGCCCGCTGTGGCGATGCACTCTGGGCTTGGAAGTGCTCAATCCGGAACTCAGCGGCTCCCAATTGATCTGGCGCGAGGGAGCGCTCACCCGCACTGAGATCGAACGCGCCGTTCTGACGGCGCGGGAGGACTATCGCAAGAGCCCGGTCTATCAGGTCGATATATCCAATCGTCCGTACCGCTGGCACGAACCCGAACCAGTCCCGGACATGGAGATCATCCGGCAGCTCCGTACATCCGGCATGACCGACTATCTGATCATCCCATTGCCGTTCCAGGATGCGACCCGGACCTCGACCCTCAGCTTCGCCAGCACGCGAATGGGTGGATTCTCCGACCTCGATCTTGAGCGGCTGCAGATGGCGGGGCGGATCTGGTCGTCGGTCGCGGAGCGCTGGGTGCTGCGGCATATCGCGCTCGACCTGCTGGCGCACTATCTGGGGCGTGGGCCGGCGGAGCGAGTCTATGCCGGGCAGATCGAGCGCGGTGATGTCGCGAAGATCGAGGCAGCGATCCTGGTCTGCGACTTGCGTGGATTTACGACGATGACGGACCGTGCGCAACACGGCGAGATCGTTTCGCTGCTCAATCGCTGGTTCGAGGCGATCGGCGCTGCGATCGGGGCGCATCGCGGCGACATCCTGAAATTCATGGGTGACGGACTGCTCGCGGTGTTCCCGCTGGAAGACACGCGCGGTGCAACCTGCGACCGCGCATTGGACGCGGCGACCGCCTCCCTCGCGGGAACCGAGGAGCTGAACCAGACCCTGGCTCGGGAAGGCCGCGCGCCGCTGGCATTTGGCATCGGTCTGCATTGGGGAGAGGTCGAGTTCGGCAACATCGGCACGCGCGACCGCCTCGATTTCACCGTGATCGGCCCGGCTGTCAATCTCGCCAGCCGGCTACAGGACCTGACGAAGCTCGTCGGCACGCCGATCCTGGCCTCCGCCGCGTTCGCGACAGCAGCCAGTCGCACGCTGCACCATCTGGGCGGACGCCGCGTGCGAGGATTGCACGGTGGGATCGAGGTCTACTCGCCTACCGAGGTGCCGCCGGAAGCGTGATCTCGACCTTGAAGCCGCGGTCCGGGCGGTTGTCGAAGCGGATCTCGCCGTCCATCGCTTCGGCGAGGGCGCGGGAGATGGAGAGGCCGAGGCCGATGCTCTGTTTCGAATCCACCATCTCGGGATCGGCGAAGCTGACGAACGGCAGGCCGAGCTGAT
>DATEOK010000371.1:0-5282 GCA_035274225.1 Dongiaceae bacterium | reverse complement strand
GCGAAGCCGGCGCCGGTATCGGCGTCGACCAGCTCTCGCGCGTAACCGGTGTCGTAGTCGAACGCCTCGCCGAACGCCTTCAGCTTGCGCTTCATGAACCACTTCAACATGACGCTTCTCCTGCCACAGGGATTTTGGCGCGCGGCCGAGGAACCGCAATGCGCTTCTATGCCCCTAGGACGAGCCGGCACCGGCCCGCGTGACACGGAAAATCAGCTTATTGGAGCAGCAGCTTAGTGCGCCGCGCCGTAGGCGGCGACCGGACGCTGCTGCGCGGCGTGCTGCCGGACCGTGGCCCGCGCCCAGACCTTTTCATGGAAATAGTAGGCGACGGTGTTGCAGGCCGGCTCGACCAGCGCCATCACGCCGCCGACCAGGACGCTGCCGGTCAACAGATAGCCGACGGTAAAGGCCACGGTGAAATGGACAGCGGCAAAACTCAATGTCTTCAACATGCTAGCCTCCTTCGGCCGGTCCGTTGCGAGCGATTCTCAGGCCGCAGCGGGATCTGCTTTGAACGTGAGCGTCGCCGTTTCATAAAGCCAATGAATTGATCTGCTGAGATTGATCGAGACTTTCGATGGCAGGTCCGAATCGCTAAGCTGCCGCCATGATTCGAATCACCCGATCCATCGCCCTCGACGAGACCCAGCTGGAAGAGCGCTTCGTGCGCGCCTCCGGTCCCGGGGGGCAGAACGTCAACAAGGTCTCGACCGCGGTCGAGCTGCGCTTCGACATTGCCGCCTCGCCCAGCCTGCCGCCGGATGTGAAGGCGCGCTTGATTCGCCTCGCCGGCCAGCGCGTCACCAACGACGGCGTGCTGGTGATCGACGCCCAGCGGCACCGCAGCCAGGAGCGCAACCGCGCCGACGCGCGGGAGCGCCTGGTCGAGCTGATCCGCGCCGCGACCCATGTGCCGAAGCCGCGCCGCCCGACCAAGCCAGGCAAAGCCGCCAAGGAGCGGCGCCACGAAGGCAAGCAACGCCGCGCCAATGTCAAGAAGCTGCGGCGGAACAAGCCGGATTTCGACTGAGCGGGCGAGCGCCGCCTATGCAGCAATCGCCTGCACCAGGGTCCGGTTCTGGCGCCGGAGGCGGGTCAGCAACGTGGCGACGCTCATCGCCTCGTGCTTCACGAAGATCGTGAACATCATGTTGGTGTTGTTGAAGATCATCTCGCCGATCGCCTGCGCGTCGACCCCGACCTGCACCAGGCTAAGGGTCTGCAGCTTCCTGATGAGCTTCACGGTCTGGCGCGCCAGGGCCTCGTCCAGCTCATTGTAGGCGACGCCGCACGGACTGTCGGGCTGCTGGGTGGTGATCGCCATGGCTTGCCGCCACATTTCCTTGCTGAGGTAGACCAGCCCATGCTCGATGTAGGTGGCGATCAGCTTCGCGACCGCCTTCTCGGCATGACGGGGCGGATCGGCGATCACCCGCTCGCCGGCGGCCAGCACCTCGTGCACTTCCATCGAGACGATCGCGACCAGCAGATCGCCCTTGTTTCTGTAGTAGTTGTAGATGGTGCCGATCGACACCTCCGCGGCGGCGGCGATCGCCTCCATCTTCACGGTGTCATAGCCCTGGGCGCGGAACAGCCGGGCGGCGGCCTCGACGATCCGCTGGTGCCGATCGGCCTTGTGCTTGGCGCGCAGGCCCGCCATAGCGACGCTCCATACCTAATTGCAATTGACTCATATTTAGAACCGGTTCATTTTTCTCCCAATCACAAAAAACTGCAAGGAGGCAACGTCATCATGCGGTCGTCCCGTCTCTGCCGGCTTTTGGCCGGCGCATCCTTCGGCATCCTCGCCCTGTGGGGCGCGAGTTCGGCCAACGCCGCGGACGAGCTGAACGCCCTGGTGTGGTGCGACCATTCGGATCCCAATCTCCTGAAGCCGTTCGAGGATGCCAACGGCGTCAAGGTCAACGTGAAGGAGTTCGAAGGCACCGGCGCCGGCCTCGCCATCGTCGAGCAATCGCAGCCCGGCGATTGGGATGTGATGGTGATCGATTCCATCGACGTGCGCCGCGGTGTCGACCGCGGGCTGTTCGCCGCGCTGCCGGAGGACAAGCTGCCGTTCGCGGACCTGTTTCCCGAAGTGCGCATGGACAACATGACCGTGTTCGACGGCAAGCGCTACGGCATCACCGAGAAGTTCGGCTACAACACCATCGGCTTCAACAAGGCCAAGGTCGATCCGGCCGACATGCAGTCGCTGGCGGTGCTGACCAACGACAAATACAAGGGTCGGGTCGCGATCTATGACTACTACCTGCCGGTCATCGGCCTCGCCGCCATGTCGATCGGCAAGAAGACGCCTGACATCACAGAAGCAGACCTGCCGGCGATCAAGGAAGTCCTCCTGAAGATGAAGGCCAACGCCAAGGCGGTGACCGACGTGGTGTCCAGCCAGACCGCGCTCGCCACCGGCGAAGCGGACGTGCTGGTGGGCGGCGGCGAATGGGTGAGCGCGGTCATCGCCAAGGAGAATCCGGACCTCGATTTCTCCGTGCCGGCGGAAGGCGCCGTGCTGTGGTCGCAGTCGCTCGCCATGTTCAAGGATTCGAAGAACCCGGACCTCGCGCTCAAGTTCATCCAGTACGTGCTGAGCCCGGAGGGCCAGGCGCGGCTCGCCACCTCGGCCTGCTATTGGGGCATGCCCGCCAACACCAAGGCCGCCCTGAATGACGAGCAGAAGACCATCCTGCGCTTCGCCGAGCAGCCCGACTTCCTGAAGCGCGCGCAGCCCTACCCGGCGCCGAGCGAGGAGCTGGACAAGAAGATGCAGGACGTCTGGACGGAGATGATCCAGGCGCAATGAGCCCAATAAGCACTGGGCGGCAACCGATCGCGGCTTGGGCCAGCGTCTCACCGGCTTTGCTGTGGACGCTGGCCTTTTTTGCCGTGCCCTTTCTCGCCATGGCGGTGGCGAGCCTGTTTCCCGAGGGTGAGGCTGGGCTCAGCCTCACCAATTACACGCAGTTCTTCACCAACCCAAGCTATTGGCGGTCGCTGACCAATTCGCTGGAGGTGACGTTGATCGTCACCGCGATCTCGGTCCTGCTCGCCTACCCGTTCGCCTGGATCCTGGCGTTCGGCGTGCCGGAACGCTGGCAACGCCTGGCCCTGATGCTGGCGGTGCTGCCGTTCTGGACCTCCTACGTGGTGCGCTCCTATTCATGGCTGCTGGTGCTGGCTGAAAAGGGCATCATCAACGACACGCTGCTGGGCATCGGCCTCATGTCGGAGCCGATCCAGATCGCCAACACGCGCGCGGCGACGGTGATCGGCTTCGTGCATTTCTTCGTCATGCTGCTGACCCTCACCATCTTCGCCAACCTCAAGCAACTCTCGCCCAACTACCGCAAGGCGGCGGCCGATCTCGGCGCCGGGCCGATCCGGTCCTTCATCCATGTCATCCTGCCGCTGACCCTGCCTGGCATCATGGTCGGCGCGTTCCTCACTTTCGTGCTGGCGATCGGCGACTACATCACTCCGCAGATCCTGGGCGGCAACAACGAGCTGCTGATGCCGCAGCTGATCATGATGCAGATTGGACGGCGCGGCGATTTCGCCAGTGCCTCGGCCCTGTCCATCATCCTGATGCTGGTCGTCACCATCGCCTATTTCCTCTGCGCCCGCTGGCTGAAGATCGAGCGGGCGTGATGGCGCGCATCGTCGCCACGCTCTACGCGGTTGCGATCTACGGCTTCATCTTCCTGCCGGTCGCGGTGCTGATCCTGTTCTCGTTCCAAGGCACCCTGTTCCCGATTCCGCCGTTCAACGGGCCGTCGCTGCGCTGGTACCAGGCGGTGCTGAACGATGCGCGCCTGACCGACGGGCTCACTAACTCGATCTTCGTCGCGGTGCTGACCTCGGCGCTCGCCACTCTCCTCGGCTTCCTCTCCGCCTGGGGCTTCGCGCGCTTCCATCTGCCGGCGTCCGCCCTGCTCCGCGGCCTGATCACCTTGCCGCTGACGGTCAGCTATCTCATCATCGGTATGGGCCTGCTGATCTTCTTCAACTGGATCGGCTTGCCGAAGTCGTTGGCCGCGGCTGGCATCGGCCATGTGGTGATCAACCTGCCGCTCTGCTTCGCCATCATCTACAGCCAGATGGGTGACCATCAGGCCAACGTCGAGCGCGCGGCCCGTGACCTTGGCGCCCGGGAATGGCAGGTCCTGACGCTGGTGACGGCGCCGATGCTGTGGCCGGCCCTGTTCGCCAGCTTCTTCCTGTCAATGACCTTTTCCTGGGACGAGTTCGTCATCGCCTTCCTGCTCACCCGGTTCGACACGACGCTGCCGGTCGAGATCTGGAACCTGCTGCGGGCCGGCCTCAACCCGAAGACCAACGCCGTCGGCTCCCTGGTGTTCGGTGTCTCGATCGTGCTCGCCGTCGTGTTCGAGCTGGTCGCCTTCCGGAAGCGCCCGCTATGACGGCGCTGGTCTCCATCGAAGGCATCTCGCAGTGCTTCGGGCCGGCGCGGGTGCTCGACGCGGTTTCGCTCGCTATCCAGCCGGGCAGCTACACGGTGCTGCTGGGTCCCTCCGGTTCCGGCAAGACCACTTTGCTCTCCATCCTCGGCGGGTTTCTCCAGCCGACCGCCGGGCGCGTCCTGATCGGCGGCAAGGATTGCACCGCGATGGCGCCGGCCCGGCGGCCGACGGCGACGGTGTTCCAGGACTACGCGCTGTTCCCGCATATGAGCGTCGGCGGAAATGTCGCCTTCGGCCTGCGCATGCAGGGCGTGGCGACGACGGAGCGGCTGGCCTCGGCGCGCGACATGCTGCGGATCGTCGGCCTCGACCATGCGTTCGACAATAGGCCGCACCAGCTTTCGGGCGGACAGCGGCAACGCGTGGCGCTGGCCCGCGCGCTGGTGGTGCAGCCCGCGGTCCTGCTGCTCGATGAGCCCCTGGGGGCGCTCGACCTCAAGCTGCGGCGCCAGATGCAGGACGAGCTCAAAGCCATCCAGAAGCGGGTCGGCACCGCCTTCGTGCATGTCACCCACGATCAGGAAGAGGCGATGGCGCTGGCCGATCATATCGTGGTGATGAACCACGGACGCATTGAGGACCAGGGCCCGCCCGAGCGGGTCTATGCCCGGCCCGCGACCCGCTTCACGGCCACCTTCATGGGCGAGAGCACCATCGTTCCGGGTCGGGTCGATGTGGCGGGTCGCGTCGCCACCGCGCTCGGCGCGTTCGATGCGCCGGGCCTCGCCGCCGGCAGCACGGCCTGCATCGCTATCAGGCCGGAGCATGTCCACATCGGGC
>DATEOK010000370.1:0-8888 GCA_035274225.1 Dongiaceae bacterium | reverse complement strand
CGATGCGCGCGGTGCACAAGGCGCCGTTGCTTAAGTTCGCGATGCCGGCGTGATTGCGGGCACGCGGCTGCACCAGCAGGGTCGCGCGCTTCGACACCTGCGCCAGGTGCTGCACCAGCTGCTCCGGCGACAGCGGCGCGCCGTCCTGCAGGCGGTAGCCGTCGGCGCTCAGCTGCCACAGGCCGGCGCCTTCACCGCCGCGGCCGCGCGAGGGCTTCACGAACAGGTCCTGCGAGAACAGCTGCGCGCGCACGGCGCTCGGCACCTGCAGCTTGCCGGCTTTGAGAATGGCGAGATTGGGCAGGGTGCGGATGCCCGCCTTGGCGCAGCGCTTCAAGAACGCGATCTTGTTCTGGGTCGGCGTGCGCCGCGCCGCCGGCACGCCGCGGCGCAGGATCTGCAGCAGGCCGTTCTTCAGCTCGAAGCGATGGATATAGTGCGGCGCCTTGGCTTGCTGATCCGGGTCGAACAGCTCGAACATGTAGTACCAGGGCGGCAGCATGCCGTGGCGCGCGGCGAACCAGAGCTGCTCGACGATCTGGCCCGGCACGCTCTTGCCGCTGTTCCGCCGGATCGCACCGCCGTTGAGGGCCGTGGACCAGGCGATCATCGCTGCCACGATCGGCAGCCACGCCAGCAGCCCCAGCAACAGTCCGGCCTTGCCCAGCGCGCTGTGCTCTCGCCACAGCGCGCGCAGGTAGCGCTTGTGGATCTGGCCGGCCGATGAACCGTCACCGCTCGCCCAGGCCCACAGCAGGGGCGGCGGCGGCACGATATAGGCGCGCACCTCGCGCGGGCTGCCGCGCTCCAGCCAGTGGACGAAGCGATAGGTCCGCCGCACCAGCCGGTCGTCGCCCGCTTCGTCCCGCGCCAGCGCGCCGTAGATGGCCGGCACGTCGGCACGCAGCACGTCGCGCAGCTTCAGCCTGCGCCGGCCTGTCTGAGATGAGCGCGGGGCTCCCGCCGCTCCTTCCGCCACGTTCTAGCTACCCCTCAAAGCCATGCGTTCGGCGCCTGTCATGACCGAAAAGGCGCGGGAAATCAAAGGGCGATGGGGTCGGCGAATCAGGATATTTCCTAAAAAGCTCTTAAATTCCCGAACGATAGTGCTTGATTGAAATGCCCCCGCGGCCCAAGTTATCCACAGGCACTCTCTGTGCTTGTAGGAGAGGTTGCATATGAACGTCACACAGATCGCCAGCGTGGCCGCTGCCTTCGAGGCGGCGCGCATGGCCGGCATCCAGCAGGCCGGGTCCTCGGCGGCGGCCGTGTCGGTGCAGCGCGAGACCAATCGCGCCGCGTCCGAAGCGGACGTGCGCAAGACCGAAGCCGTGCAGGAAACCGAGCAGAAGTCGAGTTCGTCGCCGACCAGCGGCAAGCACATCAACATCACCGTTTGATGCTGTCGCCGGCCCGGCCGGCGCGAGGGCAAGCATGACGTGAAGGCTCCGTGCAGACGGGGCCTTTTGCGTTTCTATGCAGTGCGCCGTGTTCCGCGGATGGTCCGCACCAGCGCCACGCCGGCGACGACCGCCCAGGTTCCCTCGAGCAGCACGAACGGCAGGAAGTCGATCAGATAGGACGACGCGCACGCGAGGCTCGCGCCGACCAGGTTGAGCGCGAGATAAGCGCTGGACTCCGCCTTCAGCAGCCGGAACAGGTTGAGGAAAAAGGCGATCAGCAGCAGCGTGACGCCGACGAATCCGATGGCTTCGGGGTGAAACAGCAACGACATGACGCGACTCCGTTGGAGGAGCCGGGTCGTCCCAGCAATGTCTTGGGGGTAGCGGGGTCGTCCCCGCCACCCGACATATGGTGATCAGTACACTCCATTCAAGAGGTTCGTTCCCTTGGGCTACTTCAGATCGCCCGCGATCCATTGCTGGAACGAGTAGGTCTTGGCGTTGCTCTCATCGATGAGCGTGACGCCCTCGGGCTTGAACACTGCCATCTTTCCGATGCCGGGGAAGATGCCGATGTCGTGGGGCGAATCCTCACCGCCGGTGAGGTAGTCGAGGTCGCGCGTGCCGGTGTTGACGATGGTGTGGGCCTTGCCGTTCAGCGGGAAGGCGATGAAGTCGCCGGCGCCGACCTTGATCTTCTCGTCGCCGATCTGCGCGGTGCCTTCGCCTTCGACGATGTAGCTCCATTCCTCCTGCACCGAATGGCGGTGCAGCATGAAAGCCTCCTTGCCCGGCGGCACGCGCAGCATATTGACATGCGCGCGCTGCAGCCCGGCCGGGCGGCTCAATCGGAAGAACTGCGCTTCGGAATTCGGATTGAGCGGATGACGGAAGGGGAAGCCGTCCTCCGGCTTCAGCGCGCGCGTGCGCACGATCGGATTGGGTTCATCGGTCATGGCTGCTTCTCCCAGTCAAATTTCTTCGTTGCAAACATTTTATGCAGGACCCCGACATTTATCGTCAGCAGTCGTCCGAGATAGACAGGATTTGAGCGAGTTTCCCGACAAATTCAGCAGCCTGCAAGCGACCCAATTATTAACCCGGACGAAACCTGCGTCCTGCATCTTGGGCGGCCTGCGAGCATCGGTCCCGCCGGACTCGGGGTTGCGGCGAGGGCCCAACGAAGAGTGACAGAAGAGGGTCATAATGAGTTTCGGAGATATTTTGGTGGCGAAGGGTCTCGCTTCGCCAGAGCAGATTGTCCGTGCTCTCGATCACCAGAAGGCCAACGGCGGCAGGATCGGCGAAAGCCTGATCGCGCTGGGCGTGGTGACGCAGGAGCAGGTCAGTTCGGTGATCAGCGAGGTGCCGCCGGCGCCGCTCAACCTCGAGGACACCGGGGTCGATCCGGTGTTCCTGTTGCAGCTGATGCTGAAGGGCATGTTCCTGGAGCGCATGGAGGTGCCATCGCAGCTCGCCGAAGCGCTCAAGCTGTCCGCCGGCATCATCAACAAGCTGCTCACCGACGCCAAGGACCGCAAGCTGGTGGAAACCTTGGGCGCTGCGATCGGCGGCGGCGGCTCGATCCCTGAGATGCGCCACGCCCTGACCAAGGCCGGCCGCGAATGGACCCAGGAAGCGATCGAGAACAGCCAGTATTTCGGCCCCGCGCCGGTGTCGCTCGAAGCCTGGCAGGACCGCATCCTGCGCCAGCGCGTCACCAACGAAACGATCTCGCGCCAGCGCATGGAGGAGGCGTTCAATGGCCTCGTGATGCCGGAGCGGTTCCTGATGCGCCTCGGCCCGGCGATCAACTCCGGCAACCCGATGCTAATCTATGGTCCGGCCGGCAACGGCAAGACCACCGTCGCCGAGATCATCGGCAAGATCTTCGAGAACGTGATCTTCGTGCCGTACTGCGTGGAGATCGGTGGCGAGATCATGAAGATCTACGACCCGACCATCCATCGCTCGGTGGAGGGATCGAGCGGCGTCGACACCACGGCGGGCGTGCGCGTCGGCCCGATCGACCGGCGCTGGGTGCCGTGCTATCGCCCGATGGTCATCACCGGCGGTGAACTCACGCTCGAGATGCTGGACCTCAAGTTCAATCCGATCGCCAAATACTACGAGGCGCCGTTGCACGTGAAGGCGCTGAACGGCACCTTCCTGATCGACGATTTCGGCCGCCAGCTGGCCAAGCCCGAGCAGATCCTCAACCGCTGGATCGTGCCGCTCAACAGCAAGGTCGACTACCTCAGCCTGCACAGCGGCAAGAGCCTGAAGATCCCATTCGACGAGATCGTGATCTTCTCGACCAACATGCACCCGAACGACCTGATGGACCCGGCATTCCAGCGCCGCATCTCGTACAAGCTGGAGACGCTGGAGCCGCCGGAGGATCTCTACAAGAAGGTGTTCAAGACGATGTCGGCGAAGCAGGGGCTGGAGCTGCCGGAGAGCATCTATCAGATGGTGATCGACGGCATCCGCCTGGCGGAAGCGCCGCTCGCCTACTTCCAGCCCAAGTTCATCGTCGAGCAGGTGCTGGCCTCGTGCAAGTTCGAAGGCATCAAGCCGCAGTTCACGCCGCAGAACACCGAGGACGCGCTGGCGAACCTCTTCATCCAGAGCGCCAGCAAGAGCAAGATGGGCGTGATGCGCTGAGCGATCGCGGCCGCGCCCGAGGAGGATCACGGTGGGCCGATACGTTCTTGCGTTGGTTCTGGTGTTCTTGGTCGGGACGCCCGCGCGCGCCGGCGAACTCGAAGAGCGCGCGGACATCGAAGCCAAAGTCATCGGCCTCCTGTACGCCAGGGACTTTGCGGGCCTCGAGGCGATGGCCGAGAACTACCGGTCCAGCAGGGCGCGCACCTCCAGCGGCCTGTACAAGCTGACCCTGTTCTACTCCGGCATCTTCCAGGCGTTCTGTTACACCGGGACCGAGGACCGGTATTGGGACAAGGCGGAGCGGATCGCGCAAGATTGGGTCGATCGCTATCCGCAGTCGGCGACCGCGCATCTCGCTTTCGCGCAGGTGCTCCGGAATCACGCCCGGAGCTTCGGGATTGCCAGCAGCCACGCGGATCACGATGCCTTCCTGACGCACATGAAGCGGACCCGGCTCTATCTTGTCTCGCACGCTGCGATCGCGCAGCAGGATCCGCGTTGGTACGAGATGATGATCGGGGTGGCGCGGGCCGAGCACTGGCCCGAGGCATCGGCCACGAAGCTGATCGAGCAGGCGATGGACGGGATGCCCTGGTACTATCCGATCTATTTCGCGGCGGTCGACTACTTCCTCTCGGCGTCGTACGACGGAGCGGGGCGGATCGAGCGCTTCACCAGGGCCGCCGTCGATCGCACGCAGGCCACCGAAGGGCGGGGATTGTACGCCCGGATCTATTGGTATGCGTCGCAAACGGAATACGGCGACCAGCTTTTCGTGCGATCTCTGCTGGACTGGGACAACATGAAGACCGGCATGGACGATGTCCTACGCCAGTTTCCGGACAGCTGGAACATCGCGAACTTCCTGCAGTTCACCTGCCTCAAGGGCGATGACGTGAAAGTCCAGGACCTAGCCGGCCGCATGCGGCCGGCGGACTGGTCCTTGTTCGAAGAACTCGGCTACGCGGACAAGTGCAGGAGCCTGCGCGGCGGCTGATCAGCCGTCGTAGCCGACCTGCTGGTTGAAGAACGAGCCGGTGGTTGGCCGTTGCGGAAGCTTCAGCTCGAACGGGACGGAGCGGACGCGGCCGGTGCGTTCGCCGCGCACCAGCAGGCCCTCGTGCTTGCTGGGCAGCGGATTGGGCGAGAGCGGGATCGCATCCTCCGCCGAGTACACCGCGATGAACAGGCGGCGCGGCCGGGTTCCCATGTTGGGGGCGGAGGAGTGGCCGGCGCGGGTGTGCATTAGGCAGACGCTGCCGGCTTTCATGGTGAAGGTCTTCGCGCCGTTGGCCCAGTTGGATGATTCCTGCTCGCCGGCGACGCCGGTGAAGGTGCCGTTGTGCCAGAGGCCGGCGAGGCCGTTCTTGTGCGAGCCGAGCGCCGCGATCAGCGGGCCGTTGGTCTCATCGACGTCGTCGAGCGCGAGCAGCGCGGTCACCAGGTCGTCGTTGCTGTGTGGCGTGAAGGGGAAGTCCTGGTGCCACTTCACCTCGGTCCCGGCGCCGGGCAGCTTGGCGTTGATCTTGGAATGGTGGAACTTCACGTTCGGGCCGATCAGGTCGACCACCATGTCCGGGATGCGCGAGTTGGTGACGGCATCGAGGTAGGAGGCCGAGATCTCGGTCGGCGAGTTGACCCGGCGGAGCAGCGGCGCCTCTCGCGTGTGACCGGGAAGCTGCAGATCGAAGCGCGGGCGGCCGTCGATCATCTCGCCGTAGTTCCTGTCGTGGCTTCGGCTCTCCTCCCACCAGTCGTCGAACTCGGCCCGCAGGGCGGCAAGCTGCGCCGGCGTTACGGCGTCGTCGGCCACGATGGTGCCATCGCGATGGAAGGCTTGGATCAGCTCGGTGGTCAGGGTGGTCACGGATGTCTCCCGGCGGTTCAGCGCGATGTTAGCGGTGGGCGGCGGAGTTGCAAATGGCCAGTGTGACGGCGGTCACGCAACGGGTCGCTGATCGCGCGTCGACGGCCCTATCGCTCGAACGTGCCGCGCCCAGCGCCGACCAACCATCGAAGCGCCTTTGCTTCGGATTTCCTGATGGAGGTTATCATGATCGATCGCATCCGCTTCGGCGCGATGGCGCTGGGCGCCGTCGTGGTGCTGGGCATGGCGTCCGCCGGCCCGGTTTCCGCCGACACCAAGACCCCCAGCGGCAGCCAGGCCCCGGCCGCCACCACGACGCTCAAGGCCAACAAGCCCGGTCCGGTCAAGGACATCTACTGCACGCACGACACCTCGAAGTCGAAGCTGCCGGCCTGCGGCGACAGCTTCAAGGCCAAGTGCGACAAGATCGGCGGCACGCTGAACGATCCGACCGGCAACCCGGACTACGGCGCCTGCATCCACGACGACCACTGGTAGGCGCCCGGGGCGCGGGCCGGATCGCGCAGCCCGGCCCGCCGCTCACGCCAGCTTCAGCACCACGCGCCCGAGGATCTTCCCAGCGCGCATGTCGTCGAAGATGGCATTGATCTGTTCCAGCGGCGCCTTCTTGATCTTGGCGGTCACCAGGCCGTTGGCGGCGAAGGCGACGGCTTCGGCGAGGTCGAGCCTGGTGCCGACGTTGGAACCGCGCACCGACAGCTCCCAGTTGGTGATGGCGGAGATCGAGGCGCGGATCTCGTCCTTCTTGCCACCGGGGAGGCCGATGTAGCAGACCGTGCCGGCGGGGCGCAGCATGGCGATCGCCTGTTCGAACGCCTGCGGCGCGACCGCGGTGACGATGGCGCCGTGCATGCCGCCGAGCTTGTCCTGCAGCACTTGCGGCGCGTTCTTCTCGCGGCCGTTGACGGTGAACTCCGCGCCCAGCTTCTTGGCGAGGCGCAGCTTCTCATCGGCGACGTCGACGGCGGCAACGCGATAGCCCATCGCCTTGGCATATTGCACGGCGATGTGGCCGAGGCCGCCGATGCCGACCACCGCGACCCACTGGCCGGGCCGCGCATTGGTGCGCTTGAGGCCGCGGTAGGTGGTGACACCGGCGCACAGGATCGGCGCCAGCTGGTAGAAGTCCGCGTCCTTCGGCAGGCGCGCGACGAACGCTGCGTCCGCCACCATGTATTCGGCATAGCCGCCGGGCTTGGTGTAGCCGCTGGCTTCGCCGGCCTTGCAGATCGTCTCCATGCCGGCCATGCAGAACTCGCACTTGCCGCAGGCGCTGTACATCCACGGCACGCCGACCGCGTCGCCGACCTTGAGGTCAGTCACGCCGTCGCCGAGCGCGGCGACATGGCCGGCGACCTCATGGCCGGGGATCAACGGCAGATTGGGCAGCGGTGTCCAGTCGCCGTCGATGGCGTGCAGGTCGGAGTGGCACACGCCGCACGCCGTCACCTTGATCAGCACATCGCCGCGGCCGGCCGTAGGGATGGGGACCTGCTCGATCCGCAGCTTGTCGCCGATCTTGTGCAGCACGGCGGCTTTCATGGTCTTTTGCATTGGTCCCCCGGATTGGTTCGCAGAGCGATGGCGTTGCGCGCGAGATTAGTCGAGGTGAACGCGCGTTGTCATCTGGCGCAATGCTTTTTGGGCAAGGAGTCACAGGCCGCCCTATCGCCAGGGCGAAAATCGGCTGTTAGACTTTGCGCAAGAACAGGGACGGCGCCGGCGCGAAGCCGACGCGACAAACGGGGAGACGGATCATGAGCAAGACCTGGTACGGCGACTTGCCGAAATTCTATCAGCGCCAGATCGCGGCGATGGGGCTCGACGAGGCCGGCATGACGCGGCGGCGCCTGATGAAAAGCGCCGCGGCGGCAGCGGGCGTCGCAACCTTCGGCGGGGCGCTCACGCGCGCCCATGCGGCGACCCAGATGCAGTATATGTGCTGGGAAGGCTACAACGACCCGCGCATCATCGATCCGTTCAACAAGGCGAACGGCACCGACATCGCGTTCGACCTGATCGTGGATTCGCCCGGCGGCTTCGCCAAGCTGCAGGCGGGCGCCAGCCGCGAAGTCGACCTCGTCTCGACCGACATGCCGTGGGTGACGCGCATGGGCCCGGCGGGTCTGGCGATGGAACTCAACCCCGACGACTATGCCGACGTCTATGCGACCTTCTACGACCAGTTCAAGCCGCCGTTCGAGCCGCTGCTGACCGACGGCAAGACCATCGGCGTCGCCACCCGCTGGGGCTGGGTCGGCGGCTGCATCAACACCGACGTCGCCAGCCCGGACGCCTGGCGGACCTACGATCCGGTGTTCGACGCCAAGAACAAGGACAAGATCTGCGTCATGGACTGGGGCGACTGGCCGATCCTGCCGATGGCACTGCATGCCGGCATCGACCCGTACCAGGAGCTGGACGCCGCCGCGCTCGAGGAGGTGCGCAAGGTGCTGCGCGCGATGTTCAAGAACACCCGCACCCTGGTCGCCGACCTGACCCAGGCGCAGAAAGGCTTGCTCGACGGCTCGCTGCTGGGCTGCATCGGCGCGGGCTCGTACCTCACTTCGGCGGTACGCAAGCAGGGGCACAAGAACATCATGGCCACGGTGCCGGACCCGAAGAACGGGCTGAAGCAGGGCATCATCTGGGTCGAGGCGACCGCGATCCTGAAGGAGACCGACCAGCCCGAGCTGGCGCAGAAGCTGATCAAGCACGTGGTCTCCAAGGAATCGGGGCACGTGCTGTCGCTGCTCGACACCACCTGCAACGTCGTCACCAACAAGGCGGTGGAGGGGCTCTATACCGACGAGGAGAAGAGCATCCTGCAGGTCGACTACATGTGGCACGCCTACGAGAACTCGCAGATGCACCGCATCGCGCCCAACATCGACGAGATGCTGGCGATCTGGTCGGAGGAGCTGGCG
>DATEOK010000369.1:0-2728 GCA_035274225.1 Dongiaceae bacterium | reverse complement strand
GGGCAGGCCGGCCATCTCGGCAATGCCGCCGGCATTGTCGGTGACCGGGCCATAGGCGTCGAGCGCGACCACGATGCCGGCCAGCGACAGCATGCTGGTCGCGGCGATCGCAATGCCGTAGAGGCCGCCGATCATATACGCCGCGATGATCGCGACGCAGATCACCACCACCGGCAGCGCGGTCGCTTCCATCGAGACCGCGAGGCCCTGGATGATGTTGGTGCCGTGGCCGGTGGTCGCCGCCTGCGCGACGCTGCGCACCGGACGATAGGCGGTCGAGGTATAGTATTCGGTGATCCACACCAGCAGGCCGGTCACCGCGAGGCCGATGGCCGCGCACCAGAACAAGCCTCCGCCGGTGATGGCCACGGACGTGCCGGTGAAGACCATGTCGAAGCCGAACACCAAATGGGTGACGACCGCGATCAGCACGATGGAGATGATGCCGGTGGCGATCAGGCCCTTGTAGAGCGCGCCCATGATGTTCTGGCTGGCGCCGAGGCGCACGAAGAACATGCCGATGACCGAGCTGACGACGCCGATGCCGCACACCAGCAGCGGATAGAGCATCAGCTGTTCCTGCTGCACCACATCGGTGAAGAAGATGCTGCCGAGCAGCATGGTCGCAACGACAGTAACCGCGAAGGTCTCGAACAGGTCGGCTGCCATGCCGGCGCAGTCGCCGACGTTGTCGCCCACGTTGTCCGCGATCACCGCCGGGTTGCGCGGATCATCCTCGGGGATGCCGGCTTCGACCTTGCCCACCAGGTCGGCGCCGACGTCGGCGCCCTTGGTGAAGATGCCGCCGCCGAGGCGCGCGAAGATCGAGATCAGCGAGGCGCCGAAGGAGAGGCCGACCAGGGCCTCCAGCATCGGGCGCATCTCCGTGCCGGTGGAACGCAGGAACATGTAGTAGCCCGTGACGCCCAGCAGCCCGAGGCCGACCACCAGCAGGCCGGTGATGGCGCCGGACTTCGCGGCGATCGCCAAGGCGTGCGCCATGCTCTGGCGCGCCGCTTCAGCCGTGCGCACGTTGGCGCGGACCGACACGTTCATGCCGATGTAGCCGGTGACGCCGGAGAGGATGGCGCCGATGACGAAGCCGAGCGCCGAGAGCTTGGACAGCGCGAAGAACAGGATCGCGGCGACAACGATGCCGACGATGCCGATCGTCGTGTACTGCTTGTTGAGGTAGGCCTTGGCGCCTTCCTGCACCGCGGCGGCGATTTCCTGCATGCGCGGGTTGCCGGCCGAGGCAGCCAGGACCGAGCTGGTCGCCCAGGCTCCATAACCCAACGCCGCCACGCCCGCCGCCAAGACGAGCCAGTAGTAAATCGTATCCATCTCGAGATCATCCCCTGTCAGAAGAGTCGGTCTTTGGCTGGCCAAAGCCATGGAATCCAAAGGGAATCCGGGGCCCGGCAGACTTTCGGGCGCGGAGCATAGGGAAAAGGGCCGATGGGTGCAACCCGGCCCGACAGATCAACCCTGCCGCTAGGCCGAAACGGGCTTGGCCACCAACTGTCGCGGCGCACCCCAAAGGACGGCCCCGACGATCAGGACCGTCGGCACCAGTGATCCAAGCAGCACAGCGTTCCACCCCCAGCTCTGCTCGACCGCGCCGGCGATGAAGGAACAGGTCGCGACGCCGGTGAAGGTCAGGAAGTCGTTCATCCCCTGCATCTTGGCGCGCTCGGACGGGCGATAGCATTTGGTCAGCAGGCTGGTGCCGCCGACGAACAGGAAATTCCAGCCGATGCCGAGCAGCACCAGCGCGAACCAGAAATGCAGGATGTCGATGCCCGCCAGCCCGATCGCCACGGTCGCGATCAGGCTGGCCGCGCCGGCCAGCAGGACCCGGCGCTCGCCGATCTTCCGGATGATGTGACCGGTGACGAAGGATGGCGCGAACATGCCGAGAATGTGGACCGAGAGCACGCTGGCGGTTTCGCCGATCCCGAAGCCGCAGACCTTCATCGCGAGCGGCGTCGCCGTCATGATGAACACCATGGTGCTGTAGCCGAACACGCCGCCGAACAGCGCCGCGATCGTGATTGGCTGGCGCAGGATCTCCGTCAGCGGGCGCTGCGGGCCGGACACCTCGGCCGCGGTCAGCTGCGGGAAGCGCACGGTGACGAGCGGCAGGATGATCGCGGCCGACAACAAGGTCACGAACAGGAAGGAGCCCGCGAACGTCAAGGGCGCGAGGAGATCGGTGCCAACGGTCGCAAGGCTCGGACCGACGACCGCCGCCACGATCCCACCTGCCAGCACCAGCGAGATCGCCTTCGGCCGGAACAGATCGTCCGCGACCTCGGCGGCCGCGAAGCGCAGATGCAGCGCCGACGCGTTTGAGGCGCCGAAGATCGCATTGGCGATGCAGAACAGGATGAAGCTGTTCTGATAGATCGCGACCATGGCAAGCGCACCGCCGGCGGCGCCAATCATGGCGCCGATGTAAAAGGTGTTGCGCCGGCCGAGCGACCGCATCAGGTGCGCGACCGGAATGGTGGCTGCCATGGAGACGACGAATTGAAGGCCGAGCGGCACGGTCGCCAAGCGCGGATCGGCGGCGAGCATCTGCCCCGTCAGGGCGGAGACGGTCGCGACCACCGAGGCGCAGGAGTTCGCCAGGGCCTGGGCGATCGAGAGCAGCAGAACGGTGCGATACTGGGAGCGACTCGACATGCGTCGTGACACTGCGTGAACAGCAGCCGGCGCGACAAGG
>DATEOK010000368.1:0-7849 GCA_035274225.1 Dongiaceae bacterium | reverse complement strand
CACCGAGGTGCTGGGACCGGCCGGCGAGGTATTCGGCATCAAGGTGGTCGATGTGCGCTTCAAGCGCGTCGATTTCCCGCAGCAGAACAGCGAGAACGTCTATACCCGCATGCGGTCGCAGCGCGCCCAGGAGGCCACCCGCATCCGCGCCGAAGGCGCGGCCAAGGGCCAGGAAATCCGGGCGGAGGCCGATCGCGACCGCACGGTCCTGCTGGCCAACACCCAGAAGGAGGCCCAGATCCTGCGCGGCGAGGGCGATGCCGAGGCGACCCGGATCTATAACGAGGCGTTCTCGCGCGATCCCAAGTTCTTCGATCTCTACCGGTCGCTGCAGGCCATGCGCACGGGCCTGAACGGCAACAATACGACCTTTGTCGGCTCGCCGACGGGCGATTTCTTCCGGTATTTCGAGCAGAACCAGGGCGCTCCGGCAAAGCCGCAGCAATAGGGCTCATGACGGGTTTGTGATCCGAAAGACCGGTCGATTGGCCAGCGCTTGAGGATTATGATGGGGGGAATGTGGCGCCGGAGCCCGTGACCGGCGCGGTGTGACCGATGACGCGCGGAGGACGCTTTGAACGTTAATACCCATCGCAACAAGAGCCGCGCCGTTGCGCTGGCGGCGAGTGCAGACGCAACCGCTCGCGTGCGCTTTGCGCTGAAGCTGACAATCGCCGCGGCGCTGACGATCCTGGCGCTGGTCTGGGCGCAGCAGGCTTTCGCGCGCTCGGCGCCGGAAAGCTTCGCCGATCTCGCGGCCCAGGCGCTGCCCGCCGTGGTCAACGTCTCCAGCACCCAGAAGGTGCCGCAGGACCAGCAGATGCAGGACCTGGACGAGATGTTCCGCGACTTCCTGGACAAGCGCGAGGGCCAGCCCGACCAGCAGCGGCCGCGCGGCGGCACCTCGCTCGGCTCGGGCTTCATCATCGATCCGGCCGGCTTCATCGTCACCAACAACCATGTCATCGAAGACGCCGCCGAGATCATGGTGCTGACCCATGACAACGAGGAGCTGAAGGCCACCATCGTCGGGCGCGACGAGAAGACCGACCTCGCGTTGCTGAAGGTCGAGGCCAAGCATCCGCTGCCGTACGTGAACTGGGGCGATTCCGAGGCATTGCGGATCGGCGACTGGGTGATGGCGATCGGCAACCCGTTCGGCCTCGGCGGCTCGGTGACCGCCGGCATCGTCTCGGCCCGCCAGCGCGATATCAACTCCGGACCGTACGACGACTACATCCAGACCGACGCCTCGATCAACCGCGGCAACTCGGGCGGCCCGATGTTCAACATGGACGGCGAGGTGGTCGGCATCAACACCGCGATCTTCTCGCCGACCGGCGGCTCGGTCGGCATCGGCTTCGCGATCCCCTCCAGCCTCGCCAATCCGATCATCGCGCAGATCAAGGAATTCGGTAAGCCGAAGCGCGGCTGGCTCGGCGTGCGCATCCAGACCGTGAGCCCGGAGCTGGCCGAGGGCCTGCGCCTCAAGGATGCGAAGGGCGCGCTGGTCGCCAGCGTCACCAAGGACGGCCCGGCCGACAAGGCGGGCATCAAGCAGGGTGACGTGGTGCTGAAGTTCGACGGCAAGGAGATCACCCAGATGCGCGGCCTGCCGCGCATCGTCGCCGAGACCGAGACCGGCAAGACCACCGACGTGGTGATCTGGCGCCAGGGCAAGGAAGTGACGCTGAAGGTCGCGGTCGGCGAGCTGACCGAGGAGGCCGAGCAGAAGACCCTGGCCAGCGTCGAGGCGCCGGCGAGCGCCACCGCCACCATCGACAGCCTTGGCCTGAAGCTGTCCGCCATCACCGACGAGCTGCGCAAGAAGCACCAGATCCCCGGCGATGCCGAAGGCGTCGTGGTGGTCGACGTGGCGCAGACCGGCCCGGCGGCCGAAAAGGACATGCGCCCCGGCGACGTGATCGCCGAGGTGGACCAGAAGGCCGTGACCTCGCCCGAGGACGTCGCGCAGCGCGTCAAGGCGGCGCAGGACAACGGCTACCGGGTGGTCACGCTGCTGGTCAACCGCGCCGGCGAGTTCCAGTGGATCGCGCTGAAGATCACGCAGCAGTAGCGCGCATCTCGCACTGACCAGATGCGGATTGGCCGGCGGACGAACGCTCGCCGGCCTTTCTTTATGGCCGCTCGGAAAAGCGAATTTCGAACATTATCGAAATAGACTTGACGGCTGGTCCGGCCGGTCGTATTTTATTTCCATGAAACTCGAAATAGCAGCGGGCCAGCTCGAGTCCTTGGGCAGTCCCATCCGTTTGAAGATTTACCGAGCGCTGGTGCGCGCCGGCGATGACGGCATGGCCGTTGGCGATCTGCAGGCCAAGGTCGGCTTGGCGGCCTCGACGTTGTCGCATCATGTACGGCACCTGCGCGAAGCCGGCCTCATCACCCAGGAGCGACAAGCCACGACCTTGATCTGCCGGGCCAACTATCCGGCGATGAATCAACTCCTCGGCTATCTGGTCGACGAATGCTGCATGGACGCGAAGTGCAAGAGCTCGGAAAGGGCCGCCTGATCCCCTTTTTTGACTTGGTATTTCGAGATGTCTGGAAATAGACGGAGCTGAGCATGAACACGAATGAATTGCCGGTTGCCATCATCGGTGCAGGTCCGATCGGACTCGCGGCGGCGGCGAACTGCGCGGAGCGCAGAATTCCTTTCCGGGTCTATGAGGCCGGCGCCACCGTCGGCGCGAACCTACGCGACTGGGGCCATGTCCGGATCTTCACGACCTGGGAGCAGAACCTCGATCCGGCCTCCCGGCGGCTGTTGGAAGCGGGCGGCTGGAAGACAAAGAGCCCCGGCGCCTATCCGACCGGCGACGATCTCTATCGCGACTACCTGAAACCGCTTGCGGAGCTGCCGGCCCTGAATGGCAACGTCGTCACCGGCGCCAAGATCATGCGGATCGCCCGGCAGGGCGTCGACAAGGTCACCAGCAAGGGCCGGGAGAGCAAGCCGTTCGAGCTGCGGATCGACACCGGCAACGGCAAGCTCCGGACCGAGCTGGCGCGCGCCGTCATCGACGCCTCGGGCACTTGGCAGAACGCAAACCCGCTGGGTGGCTCGGGCCTGGAAGCTGAAGGCGAGGACGAGTACCGCACGCACATCGTCTATGGCATGCCGGACGTGCTGGGCAGCCAGCGGAAGCGCTACGAAAACAAGCGCGTCGCCGTCGTCGGATCGGGCTATTCGGCCATCCAGTCGCTCCTGGACCTCGCCCGGCTCTGCCAGGAAGCGCCGAAGACGCAGGTCACCTGGATCGTTCGCGGCAAGAACATGGCCAAGGTCTATGGCGGCGGCGAGAACGACCAGCTGCCGGCGCGCGGCAAGCTCGGCACGCTGCTGAAGCCGCTGGTCGACCAGGGCCGCATCCGGCTGGTCCACGGCTTTTCGACCCGCGCGGTGGCCAACGGTGGCGATGCGCTGACGCTGTCCGGAGCGACGGCGACCGGATCGCAGAGCATCGAGGGCATCGACGAGATCATCGCCTGCACTGGACAACGCCCGGACCTCGCGATGACGCGCGAGCTGCGGGTCGAGCTCGATCCCTGGCTCGAGAGCGTCAAGGCGCTCGGCCCGCTGATCGATCCCAATATCCATTCCTGTGGTTCCGTCGAGCCGCACGGGCACCGCGAGACGTCGCATCCGGAGCCGGGCTTCTACACCATCGGGGTCAAGAGCTATGGCCGCGCGCCGACCTTCCTGCTGTTGACCGGCTATGAGCAGGCACGCTCCGTCGTGGCGGCGATCGCCGGCGACATGGAAGCGGCGGACAACATCCAGCTGGTGCTGCCGGAGACCGGCATCTGCGAGACCGACTTCGCGGAAGACGGCATTCCCTGCTGCGGAACCTCCAGCGCGGACAAGCCGATCGAACGCGCGCCGATCGAGATCCCGGTGGTGGCCGCGAAGTCCGGCGGCTGCTGCGGTCCACGGGCGCAATGAATCGCGGCTCCGCGAAGCTGATTGTCCCGGCCCTCGGCATCACCCAGATTCTCGCCTGGGGCTCCTCATACTATCTGCCCGCGGTGCTGGCGCAACCGATCGCGGAAGAAACCGGCTGGCCGCTGACGTGGGTGGTCGGGGGCTTGTCCATCGGTCTCCTGGTCTCCGGGCTTGCCTCGCCGTTTGTCGGCCGGATCATTCACCGCCATGGTGGTCGGCCGGTGCTGGCTACCAGCGCCGTCTTGCTCGCCGCGGGTCTGCTCGGCTTGGCTCTGGCGCCGAACCTGGTGACGTTCCTGGTCGCCTGGGCGATCATCGGTCTTGGCATGGGTACAGGCCTCTATGATCCCGCGTTCTCGACGCTCGGACGCATCTATGGGCAGAAGGCGCGCCAGCACATCACCACGCTGACACTGTTCGGCGGCTTCGCCAGCACCGCGTGCTGGCCGCTGTCGGCATACTTCGTCTCAGAGTTCGGCTGGCGCGGCGCCTGTCTGGCATACGCGGCGATCCACCTCGTCGTGACGCTGTCGATCTATCTCCTTGCCCTGCCGAAGCAACCGCCGGCGCTCGACGAGCTGAAGCCGTCGAGCACGGATGACACGGCGTCACCGGTGCGCTTCCGCTCGGTCTTCATCGTGATGGCTGCGACGATCACGCTCTCGGCGATGATCTCGACGGTCATCTCGGTCCACCTTCTGACGATCCTGCAGGCGCGCGACATCGCTCTTGCCGCTGCGGTCGCCTTGGGGGCGCTGGTCGGTCCGTCCCAGGTCGGCGCCAGGTTCATCGAAATGCTGATCGCGCGCTACCACCATCCGATCTGGACCAAAGTCGCGTCGGTGGTTCTGGTCGCCGTGGGGTTGGGCTTGCTTTGGAGTCATGCGCCGATCATAACCTTGGCGCTGGTGTTCTATGGAGCCGGCATCGGGCTGGAATCGATCGCCCGGGCGACGGTGCCGCTCAGCATCTTCGGCGCCCGCGACTATGCGCCGATCATGGGTCGGCTGGCCATGCCGAGCCTGATCGCCCAGGCCACGGCGCCGACCGTCGGAGCGTTGCTGATCCAGGCATTCGGCATCGACATCGCGTTGTCGATGGTGGTGGTGGCGACGATCATCAATGTCTGCCTCGGCCTGATGCTGGTGACGATGACGACGAGCTTCCGAGTTCGCGCCGCTCAATAGTCTTCGGCTACGTCGTCGCGGAATCTTCACAATTTTCAGCTTGATCGGCTTGAACATTTCGGCAATTCTCGAAACATGAAATCGAAGGAAGCTCTGGCCGCATTCGGCGCTCTTTCCCAGGGAACGCGCCTGGAGGTGTTCCGCCAGCTGGTGCGGCTGATGCCAGATGCCGTTCCGGCGGGCGACCTTGCTCGCGACCTTGACGTGCCGCCGAGCACGCTCTCGACCCATCTGGCAATCCTGCAGCGCGCCGGTTTGGTGCAATCCGAGCGCGATGGCCGCATCATCCGTTATAGCGCCGATGTCAACGGCGCTCGGGACCTCGTCGAATTCCTGGTCAAGGATTGCTGCCGAGGCCATCCGGAACGCTGCAATCAGCTGATCAAAGCGTTGATGCCAACCTGCTGCTGACGGAGGAGTGGATGGCGGATTCGACCTACAACATACTCTTCCTCTGTACCGGCAACTCGGCGCGCAGCATTCTGGCCGAGTGCATTCTCAATCGCGAGGGCAAAGGCCGGTTCAAGGCGTTCAGCGCCGGCAGTCAGCCGAAAGGCCAGGTGCATCCGTTCGCGCTCGAGCTGTTGAAGAAGATGAACCATTCGACTGCCGGCTTGCGGTCCAAGAGCTGGGACGAGTTCGCCGCGCCCAGTGCTCCTCGCCTCGATTTCGTGTTCACGGTCTGCGACAACGCGGCGAACGAAGTCTGCCCGATCTGGCCGGGCCAGCCGATGACGGCGCACTGGGGCGTGCAGGATCCGGTCGCCGCCGAAGGCACTGAAGCGGAGCGTCATTTGGCCTTCGCGGAGGCCTATCGGGCTCTGCACAATCGCATCAGCATCTTCACCAGCTTGCCGATCAGCGCCATCGATCGCCTGAGCCTGCAAAAGCGCTTGGATGAAATCGGGCGGCCCATGCCCAGGACGGCCTGAATCGATGGTTCAATTCGATCTGCTTCGGCGTGCCGTTGCCGAGTTCCTTGGGACGTGGATGCTCGTGGCTACGGTCGTTGGCTCCGGCATTATGGCCGAGGCCCTCTCCGGCGGGAACGTCGCGATTGCGCTGCTCGGCAATACGATCGCGACCGGGGCAATCCTCGCCGTTTTGATCGGCATGCTGGGACCAATCTCCGGCGCTCATTTCAATCCCGCAGTGTCCCTGGTGTTCGCGATCATGGGCGAACTGCCGCGTGCAGTCCTTGCGGCATATGTTGTGGCGCAGCTGGCTGGCGGCATTGCCGGCACCATCACGGCGCACGCCATGTTCGATCTGGACCTGGTGCAGGCATCGTCCCACGGCCGGCATGGAACCGGGCAGTTCCTGTCCGAGGTCGTGGCAAGCTTCGGGCTTGTGGCGGCGATCCTGGGGTGCCGGCGATTTCGGCCGGGCATCGTTCCGGTCGCCGTCGCGCTCTACGTCGTCGCCGGCTACTGGTTCACTGCTTCGACCTGCTTCGCAAATCCCGCGGTCGCAATCGCCCGCAGCCTGACCGATACCTTCTCCGGGATACGGCCAATCGACGTGCCATGGTTCGTGGTCGCCGAGATCGTGGGCGCGCTGCTGGCGGCCTGGCTCCTGCATTGGCTGCTCAAGGGGCAATCGTCCGCCGCTCAATCGGCGGCCGCGAACTCTCCGCGCTTGTAGCCCTGCAAATAGAGCAACCCGGTCGGACCGGCGTGATCGAGCCAAATGGGAATGGCGTGCTTGACCTTGGGCTTGCCGCAGAAGGCGATGCCGAGGCCGGCCTGCTGCAGCATCGGGATGTCGTTGGAGCCGTCGCCGATCGCCAGCGTCTGCGGCAGCGCGAGGCCGCGCTCCTTGGTCAGGCGGTGCAGCGCTGCGACCTTGCCGGCCGGGTCGACGATCGGCGGCGGGACGTGGCCGGTGAGCTTGCCGTCGACGACCTCCAGGTCATTGGCGACGTCGCAGTCGAAGCCGATGAGCTCGCGCACCCGGCTGGTGAAATAGGTGAATCCGCCGGACACCAGCGCGGTGTAGGCGCCGTGCGCGCGCATGGTGGCGATGGCGACCTTCATGCCGGGCATTGGCTGGACCGTGCTCCAGGTCTTGGCGAGCGTGTCCTCCGGCAGGCCGCGCATCAGCGCCATGCGCGCGACCAGGGTCTCGGTGAAGCTCATCAGGCCGTTGACCGACTGGCGCGTGAGATTGTCGATCTCCGCCTTGTGCGGGGTATAGGTCGAAAGCTCATCCAGCGTCTCGCCGATGATGGCGGTGGCATCCATGTCGGACAGCAGCAGCTTCTTGCGGCGGCCCGCGGCGCGCAGCACGTTGATGTCGACCGGAACGTCGATCAGGCGGCGGCGCATTTCTTCCAGCACGGCGGCATCGTCGCCGTCGAAGACGATTTCGGCCGCGCGCTCCGGGTCGAGCCAGGTGAGCGGCCGAGTGCGCGCATTGGCGGTGTCGAGGCCGTGATTGACCCGTTCGAGCAGCGCCGGTGTAAGCTCCGCCGCGTCGGGAGCACAAATGAGCGATAAGACGAAGGTCATGGCGAGCGGGGGTATAAGCGAGGCAGGGCAGGGGCACAAGCCGGTGCTGGTGGTCGCCGGCCCGACGGCGAGCGGCAAGTCGGCGCTGGCGGCGCGGCTGGCGCGCGCGTTCGGCGGCATCGTCATCAATGCCGATTCCATGCAGGTCTATCGCGATCTGCCGATCCTGAGCGCGCAGCCGAGCG
>DATEOK010000367.1:0-7892 GCA_035274225.1 Dongiaceae bacterium | reverse complement strand
CTTCTGCCGGACGTACTCCTGCTGAGCCAGCTGCAGTTCGGGGCTGACGAGCTCGAGCATAGCCTGGCCTCGCTCGACCATGTCGCCGGTCTTGTCGACCTTCAGGTCCTGCACCCAGCCATCGAACTTGGACGTGACTATTGTCTGCTTGGATTCGTCCGGCTGGATGGTGCCAGTCGCGCGGACGGCGCGGGTCAGCGGCCGCACGGCCGCGGCTTCAGTCTTGACGCCGAGCTTCTGCACCTTGTCGAGGCTGATCCTGACGACGTTGCCATCGCCGCCGGCTTCGTTCTCGTACACCGGGATGTAGTCCATCCCCATCGAGTCCTTCTTCGGCTCGTTGGAGACGTCCGGCAGGCCCATGGGATTGCGGTAGTAGAGGATCTTGCCCTTGCCACCCTGGTCGGCCGCCGGCGCGCCGCCGGTCGGCGTGTCGTAGACCGGCAGGTAGTCCATATCCATCGAGTCCTTCTTCGGAGTCGTGGAGATCTCCGGCAGGCCCATGGGATCGCGGTAGAACAGGATTCTTGCTTCACCCGGCGAAGCTGGCGGTGGTGGCGTTGTCGAAGCCTCCGCGAGCGGCGCGGCGCCGATTGACGGCAAGCCGCCGGCCGCAATCCGTTCCAGCGCAACGCGGCCGCCCTCGATGTAAATGCCGCCTACGATGCCGCCCGCGAGCAGCAGCAATCCGGCGAGTAGCCAGAGAACTGGCTTCATCGGAGCACCTCCATCGACGAGGCGGCGGACATATCAAGCGACGCGTCACGGCAGCGCACATGCAAATCGAACATCGCAAAATCCCATCGCGGTCCCGACCGAGGGGCCTAATGCCGTCGGTCGATGACGTGATCTCGGACGCCGCCGGAGCGGCGCATTCAGTGCGTGGGATCAGGCGCGCGGAGGCGCAGTCTCAGGCGTGAGGTAGGCGGACTTGAAAGCGATCGAGAATCCGAAGATGAAGCCCGATTGGCCGGCAGCGCCAAGCTCGTCGACGTTGAGCTGGACCGGGCTCTTCTGGACCTGGTTGGCGCAGGTCTGCGCGACCTGGCAGACCATGCCCTTCTCGGGGCAAGGAGCGTTGTTCTTGGCGGGGGCACCAGTGTCGCAGTCATGGCACTTCAGGCAGTCCGCCGTGGCGTACTGCGGCGCTCCGAGCGCGAAGATCGCGATCAGCAGAACGGCCAGGATATGAACGACGAGTGCTCGCATGCACCTAACCATATAGCATAGGTTCGTTAACAGCGAGAGCGGCAACGCCTGTTCACGACAACTTGTGCTTCTGATCCATCACCTTCCCACGGGGCAATGTTGGATCGGAATACCGCATCATATTGCGGCGCAAGCGGATAGTCGGCTTCATCTCTGATAGCGGACATCCCAGGCCAGATGCTGCACATCGGCTATGTGCCATAAGCGGACCAAAGGACCGCTTCGTACCTGGCATCACCTAGATGATCGCCGCAGTTATACGACGACCAAATATCGGCACACGACCGATCTACGTCGCCTAGGTAATGCAAGCGGGCACTGCTAATAGTATCCGATTTAGATCGGGGCGGGATCCAATCTCCCGCCCCTGGTCTCACTGTGACTGGACCGGTCAGAAAACGCTGTTCGGATCATAGTACTTGAACGCATTCTCCTTGGTGATGATGGGGGAAGGCAGCACAGTCTCGTGCGGTGCCTCGGCACCCGCGAGGATTGCCATCAACCGGTGAAAGCTCGCGCGGCCTATCATGTCGGAGTTGTTGAGACCGGTGGCGCCGTAATTCGTGCCGTCGGTCATGATCTCCTTCAGCGTTCCCTTCTCGCCGTCGACCGACGTCAGGAACATCTCTCCATCGCGGCCGGCGTCCTTGATCGCCTTCTGGGCGCCCTGGCACATCGAGTCGTTTTCGCAGAAGACGGCGTCGATCTTGGGATTCTTGGTCAGCATGTCTTCCATCAGCTTGAACCCGCCATCGACCGCCCAGCCGCCGAAGTCAGGTGCTTTCTCGACCTTGATCTCCGTCTTCTCCACCTCGGAGAGAACGCCGTTGGTGCGGCCAAGGCCGATGGAATTGTCGGCCGGTCCGCCACGTAGGATCACCAACGTGCCCTTGCCGCTCAGACGCTTGACGATGTAGTCGCCGATACCCGCGCCGATTGCGGCGTTGTCGGGTCCGATCCAACTGGTGAACTCGCCGCCCTTGAGCATGCGATCGACGAGCACGACGGGCACCCCGGCGGATTTGATTGCATCCAGTGCCTCCGGGGCCGCTTCGATCCAGGCGCCGCTGATTATGATCCCATCGACTTTCTGGCTCAGCACGTCCTCGACATTGGATGTCAGCTTTGCAACGTCGCCCTTGGCATCGGTGGAAATCACCTTCACGTTTGGAAAGGCCTTCGCCTCGTCCTTGATCGCTGCATCCATGCCGACGAAGTAAGCGCAGCACAGCGACAGATTTACGATTCCGACCTTGATCTCCTTGGCGTGCGCCATGCTTGCCCAGGCTGTCAGTGCTAATGCGCCGGCCACCAGGATTCTTCCGATCTGCGTCATGAAAACCTCCCTTGCTTGGTGTCAGACCTTCTTGCGCCTGGCCAGAACCGCGACCAGGATGATCAGACCTTTCAGAAACTGCTGGTAATACGATTCCACGTTGAAGAGATTGAGGACGTTGTCGACCGCGGCCAGGGCCAGCACGCCGCCCAGGACGCCGACGACGGTCCCGCCCCCGCCGCCCAGAATGCCGCCGCCGATCACGACCGCGGCGATCGCGTCAAGCTCATAGCCGACGCCGACGCTGGGCTGTGCCACGCCTACCCGCGAGGCCAGTAACACGCCCGCCAACGCGGCGAGAAAGCCGGAGGCCATGTAGGCGGCCATGAGATGCCGGCGCGCGTTGATGCCGGCGAGGCGCACCGCCTCGGCGTTGACGCCGATGGCGTAGACCGCCCGGCCGGAGATCGTGTGGTTGAGATAGAACCAGACAATCGGCAGAGCCAGGCAGAACAGCAATGTGGGCACCGGCAGTGGCCCGATGAACCCGCCGCCGAGCAGGCTTCGGAACAGCGGGTCGACGGGGTACTGCGGCGTGTCCGAGTACATGTACAACAGACCGCGCAGGCTTCCCATCGTCGCCAAGGTCGCGATGAAGGGCTGCAGCTGGAAGTGCGCGACCAGGACACCATTCACCATCCCCACCGCGAGCCCCATCAGCAGGGCGACCGGGATCGCCAACGGCCAGGGTATCTGCGCCTGGAGCCCGGTTGCCAGCAAACCGGCGAAGGCGACCACCGATCCCACCGACAAGTCGATGCCGCCGGTGAGGATCACCAGCAGCATCCCCAGGCTGAGAAGCCCATTAGTGACGATCTGCCGCGACATGCTGACCAGGTTGCGTTCCGTCAGGAACGTATCGGTCGCGATGCTGGCAAAGACGATGAGCAGCAACACCGCCGCGGCGAAGCCGAGATCGGTCGCGCTGAAACCGTACGGCCGGCGCCATCGCGCCAGTGGCGGATCTTTGTCCATTTCGCTCCTAGGCACTGATCCGATCCGCCGCGATGCCGGCGGCGCGCGCGAATACGGTTTCCATCGACATCTCGGCCCTTGGCAAGTCCGCCACCAGAGAGCCACCGCGCATGATCAGGACCCGGTCGCTCATGCCGAGGATCTCCGGCAATTCCGAGGAGATCAGCAGGATGGCCATGCCGGCGTCGGCCAGCGCCGCCACCATGCGATAGATCTCGACCTTGGTCGCGATGTCCACGCCGCGGGTCGGCTCATCGAACAGGAATATCCGCGTCCCGTTCACCAGCAACCATTTCGCCAGCACGACTTTCTGCTGGTTGCCACCCGAAAGCTGCCGTACGGGACGGGACGTGCCTTTCGGCCGGACGGCAAGGTCATCGAGCTTGGCGCCGACAATCGCCGCGCGCCGCCTCCGATCCAGCACGCCCAATCTGGCGGCATCGCCCATGGTCGCGAGCCCGGCATTGTCCATGAGGTCGAGATCGAGCGCCAAGCCGTCGCGCTTGCGGTCCTCCGTCACGAACGCAATCCCGTGCCGGACGGCCTCGCGCGGCGAGGCAATGCGCGCCTTCTCGCCGGCGATCCATATCTCGCCTGCGTCGGCTGGCGTCGCGCCGGACAGCGCCCTGGCGAGATCCGTGCGGCCACTCCCGACCAGGCCGAACATGCCAACAACTTCGCCGCCGCGAAGAGAGAAGGACACATCGCGGAACACCGTGCGGCGCGCGAGATGGCGACATTCCAGGAGTACGGGGCCAGGACGGGCCCGCCGGGCCGGATAGATCGCGGTCAGCGGCCGTCCGACCATCGCGCGGATCAACGCGTCGCGATCGAGAGCGCCGGTCGCGGCCTCCATCACCTTCTCGCCATCCTTCAGCACCAGCACCTGATCGGAAATCTCGAAAATCTCCTCCAGCCGGTGCGAGATGTAGATGATGATGGTGCCGAGGCGTGCCAGCTTGCGGACGGCTCGGAACAGCAACTCGGCCTCGTGCGCCGAGAGCACGGCGGTCGGTTCGTCGAGGATCAGGACCTGGGGCCTCCCGACCAGCGCCTTGGCAATCTCCACTACCTGCTGAACCGAAACGCTGAGCGTGGACACTTTCTGCCGCACGTCGATCGTTTCGACCCCGAGGTCGCGAAGGACCTCGTCGGCAAGCCGGTACATTTCCCGCCAGTCGACTTGCCAGCGGAAACGGCCACGCGGCGCCTTGCCGAGCAACATGTTCTCGGCGATGCTCAGGTGCGGCAGCAGGCTGAGCTCCTGATGCACAGTCGCGATCCCGCGGTCGATGGCCTCGCGCGGATCGTTCAGGGTGACGTCCTCGCCATCGATCGAGAGCGTTCCAGTATCAGGCGTGGTCGCGCCCGAGAGAATCTTCATCAGGGTCGACTTGCCGGCGCCGTTCTCGCCGCAGACCGCCAAGACCGTGCCGCGCTCGACACGGAACGAAACGTCCCGCAGAGCGGCATTGCCTTCGTAGCTCTTGCCGATTCCGATGGCAGCGAGATTGTCCATGGCGGCGTACCTGTTTCCCTCCGATATCAAAGACGGCGCCCATCGCCGCCGAAGACATGAACGCGCTCGGGGGCAATCTCAAGCCGGATCGGCGCCTGAGGCTTTCCCTGGTACGTACCTTGCAGCTCGACGGTGATCAGATTGCTCAGACCGTCCACGCGCGCATGCAGAAGGCTCGATCCGCCGAGACGCTCGACCAGGACGACGCTGGCATTCAGCCCGCCTGCCTCTCTCAACGTGAAGGCATCGGGCCGGATGCCAAGCTCGACCGTTTCCCCGGGAACTAACCCCGTGCTCTGAGGGCGCACAGCGACGGCCGGTCCGTCTGCGGTCAATCGGAACTCGACTCCTGCTGCCGTCGAGGTCGCGGTCGCCCGCAACAGGTTCATCTTCGGTTGGCCAAGAAAACCGGCGACGAACCGGTTGGCCGGCCTCTCGTACAGATCGAGCGGCCGCCCCTCCTGCTCCACCGCGCCGTTGTTGAGGATCACGATGCGGTCGGCCAGGGTCATCGCCTCGACCTGGTCGTGCGTCACATAGATCATGGTCGTCTTCAATTCGTCGCGCAACCGCGCGATCTCGACCCGCATCTGGGCGCGCAGGTCGGCATCGAGATTGCTGAGCGGCTCGTCGAACAGGAACACGTCGGGCGAGCGCGTGATCGCCCGGCCGATCGCGACGCGCTGGCGCTGGCCGCCGGAAAGCTGGCGCGGCTTGCGGTCCAGCAATCCCTCGAGCCGCAACACGCCTGCGGCCGAACGTACCTTCGCCTCGATCTCCGCCTTGCCGACGCCGATCATCTTGAGCGCGAAGCCCATGTTCTCCGCCACCGTCATGTGCGGATAGAGCGCGTAGGACTGGAACACCATGGCGACGCCGCGATCCGCCGCCGGCACCTTGTTCATAGCCTTGCCGCCGATCATGAGCTCGCCCGCGCTGATTTCCTCGAGGCCGGCGATCATGCGCAGCAGGGTCGACTTGCCGCAGCCCGAGGGGCCGACGAATACGACCAGCTCGCGATCGGCGATCGACAGCGTTACATTGCGCACGGCTTCGACCTTGCCGAAGTTCTTCGAGATGCTCCTGAGTTCAACCGACGCCACGGCCTAGTCCCTCGCCTTCACCGCCCACATTTCGATCTCGACCAGAAAGCCGGGCAGCAGGACTGCCTGCACGGTGGTCCGTACCGGCAGTGGCTCCGGCATGATCTCCTGATAGACCTCATTGAAACGCGCCCAATCGCCAAGATTGGTGAGATAGATGTTGACCTTGAAAACGTCACGGAGCGTAGATCCCGCGCTGGCCAGGCAGGCGATGCAATTGCCAAGAGTCGCCCTGGTCTGCTCTTCGATGGTATCGCCGATGACTCCCCCGTGCAGATCGACGGCGACCTGCCCCGAGATGACCACTAGGCGCTGCGCATCGATCTCGAGCACCGGCGAGTACGGGCCGGCTGTCGCGTGCTGGCGCGCACCCTCCGGGCGGCGCTTCAGCGGATTGTCGGCACTCTGATTGGCGTGCTCATCCATCGGCTATCCCTTGACCGCGCCGCCGATCAGGCCTTCGACCACGAAGCGCCAGACCAGGACGACCAGCACCAGGGTCGGCACGATGGCGACGAAGATTCCGGTATTGAGCAGGCTCCAGCTGACATCGGTGTTGCGCGCGAGCGCGGCCATCACCACGGAGACCGGCCGGGTCTGCGCGTCTCCCGACAGAATCATCGCGAACATGTACTCCGAGTAGGACAACATGAAGACAAAAAGGCCAGTCGCGCCGACCGAGGGCAGAGCCAATGGCAGGGCGATGCGCCAGAAGGTCTGGAAGCGGCCGCAATGATCCAGCTCCGCCGCCTCGAAGATCTCCGCCGGAATCTTGCGGAAGAATACCGACAGGATGAGCACGGTGAAGGGCAGCGCTTTGGCGGTATGGACCAGGATGATGCCGATCTGGGTGCCAACCAAGCCGAGCCACTCCAGCATCATGTAGATCGGCGTCACCAGCGCCACCGCCGGCACCAGGGGCGACAGGATGAGATACATGAAGCTGAGCTTCTTGCCCGGGAAGATGCAGCGAGCGAACACGAAGGCGGCCGGCGCGCCGAGAATGAGATTAAGGATCATTGCCGCCAGCGCATTGATCGAGGAGTTGGCCAGCGCCCCGGGCACCTGGCGAGCCGCGTCCGAGATCATGGCGCGGTTGGCGCTTTCCTGCAGGTAGCTGTCCGGCAGCTGGCCGGTGAAAACGTACCGATAGGTTTCGAAGTTCGGTCCCTCGGTAAAGATCGACTGATCGGGACTGAGCAGCACGCGATCCGGCACCAGACTGCCATAGAGCGACAGCAACACCGGACCGCCGGTGAACAGCAGGATCAGCGCGGCGAAGGCAACGGTCAGGATGGGATGCAGCCGGCCGGGCATCTCAGCTGCTCGCGAACAGGTCCGAAGGCAGCGCCTTCGTGATGGCGGTGATCAGGACCGCGGAAATGGTCACGACGATGAAGGCGACCGCCGAACCGGCGCCGAAATCGTACATCGAGAAGCTCTCGCGCCAGATCTGGAAGCTGAGCAGCGTCGTCGCCGTCCCCGGTCCGCCGCCGGTCATGGCATAGACCAGGTCGTAGCTGGTGAAGGCGGTCAGCGCGTTGTAGACCAGCAGCACCACGACCATTGCCTTGACCTCGGGGAGAACAATGTATCGGAAGCGCTTCAACGGATTGCGGCAGTCGATCGCGGCCGCCTCCAGGGTCTCGACATTGATCGCGGAGAGCGCGGCCATCATCAGGATGACGGCGAACGGGATCTGGGTCCACACATGGGCCGCTGCGACCGCCAGAAGCGCGGTCTGCGGATT
>DATEOK010000366.1:0-14839 GCA_035274225.1 Dongiaceae bacterium | reverse complement strand
TTGATCCGCGAGTGCCGCCGCGAGATCGCGGCAGCCCGGCGCAACGCCGTCGATGCAGAGCACATGCTTGAGGTCCGGCAGATGGCCGCGGATCTCCGCAAGCTTCGCGGCGCCGTCGCGGTTGGTGATCGCGATCTTTGCCGCGGCGTTGCCCAGCCGGTATCGCAGCGCCTCCGGTCCGAACAAGGCGAACAGCGGCACCGCAATGGCGCCGAGCTTGTAGATCGCAATATGCGCGACAGCCGTCTCCGGCGCCTGCGGCAGCAGGACGGCTACGCGGTCGCCGCGCGCCACCCCCAGTTCCTGAAAGAGATTGGCGAGCCGGTTCGACCAGTCCCGCAGCGCGCCATAGCTGTAGTCGCACGGACGGTTGTCCGGTCCTACAAAGGTGAGTGCGATGCGGTCTGGCTCGCACGCGGCCCAGCGGTCGCACACATCGACCCCGATGTTATAGCGCTCCGGTACCCGCCAGCGGAATTCACCGGCGAGCGCGGCGTAGCTGTCGGCAGAGGGCAACATGGTTCAATCGGTATCTTTCGGCCGCCGAAGTGGTAGCATTCTTCGCGCGCGGCGCATCCGGAGGCAACCATGGAAAAGCGAAACACCAGGAAACTGCAAGTAGCCGGCTACGAAACGGCGATGGAGGGCGCGGACATGCGCGCCTTGGTGCTGACGCTGGCGGCCGGCGAATGCGTGCCGTGGCACTATCATTCGGACATCTCGGACGTGTTCTTCTGTCTGGACGGGCTAATGGTGGTGGAGACGGGGGCGCCGCGCACGATCCAAGAGCTTGCGCCCGGCGAGCGCTGTATCGTGCCGCCCAAGACCGCGCACTTCGTGCACGGCAAGGACGACCGACCATGCCGCTTCCTCGTCCTGCAGGGCGTCGGCGTCTACGATAACATGCCGGTGGGATAGCGGGCATCGGATGCAGCTTCGAGAAGGCCCGCTTAGTGATTCATTTTGCGCCTTTCCGGAAGATGGTGGCAGGCGGCGTCAGAGGCCTTATGATGGCTGAATCTGTCACCGGGGCGGGGTGCGCATGAACAATCGGGTCAATTCCCTTGGGCAGCCGGTCGGCTATCAGGTGCCGCATTGGAAGGCGGTCAATCCGCCACCGAAGGCGCCGATTGCCGGTCGCTATTGCCGGATCGAGCCGATCGACGTCGACCGGCACGCCGCCGACCTGTTCGAAGCGATCTCCGACGATGCCGATGGCCGCACCTGGACCTACATGGCCTACGGCCCGTTCGGCACACTGCCGGAATACCGCGCCTGGATGAAGTCGACCTGCCTCGGCACCGATCCCTTGTTCCACGCCATCGTCGATACCGGCACTGACCGGGCGGTCGGCGTCGCCTCGTATCTGCGCATCGATCCCAAGTTCGGCGTGATCGAGACCGGTCATATCCATTACTCCCCGCGCCTGCAGCGTACCCGCGCCGCGACCGAGGCGATGTACCTACTGATGCGCCGGGTGTTCGAGGAGCTCGGCTACCGCCGCTACGAATGGAAGTGCGATGCGCTGAACGAGCCGTCGCGCAAGGCCGCCGCGCGGCTCGGCTTCAGCTTCGAAGGCATCTTCCGCCAGGCCACCATCTACAAGGGCCGCAACCGCGACACCGCCTGGTTCGCGATCATCGACCACGAATGGCCGGCGCTGAAGGCGGCTTATGAGACCTGGCTCGATCCCGGCAATTTTGACGCGCACGGCACGCAGCAGCAGAGCCTCGGCGCACTGACGGCGGCGGTCCTAGGAACGCCGGTTGGTTGATCCAGCCAACAGCCAAGTCAGCTTAAGCCATCGCATACCCTTGCGGAGGTGGGGTGCAATCGCTATATAACACCCATCGAGTTTCGGCCGATCGCCTTGGCCTCGCCGCTTATAGCGCGCCTGTCTGACGACTTTCTCTCCAGATCCTCGACTTGACCCGCCGCGTCGATAACGCGGCTCAAACACACGTGACTAGGATAAATGCAATGAGCACAGGTACTGTAAAGTGGTTCAACAGCCAAAAGGGCTTCGGTTTCATTCAGCCGGAGGACGGTAGCAAGGACGTCTTCGTTCATATCAGCGCGGTCGAACGGGCCGGTATGAGTGGCCTCAATGAGGGCCAGAAGGTCTCCTACGAGATCGTGGCCGATCGCAAGACCGGCAAGTCTTCGGCGGAAAACCTGCGCACCGCCTAGATGGCAGCGAGAACAACCATGCCGCTTTGACCACGGATGTACTGGCAACAGCTATGGTTTTGCACCCCGCGTCTGGTCCTCCAGCCGCGGGGTTCTTGTTGTTGAACAAATCTCAAGGAATGGAACCCATGATCATGAGCCGCCGCCGTCCTTCGCTTCACGGCCGTCCCGCCGGCGAGCAGGCAGGCCGGCCCGCGAAGTCGCAACCGGACCGGGCCGCCCGGGAAGCCATGAAGGAAGAGCGCGATCGCGACGCGGCCATGGCGATGAAGGAATACGAGGCCGGGAAGCGCGCCGTTCTTGCCAACACCGAACGGCTGCGGGCACTCCGGCTGGCGCGAGAAGGTGGCGAAGCGCGCACCAAGACAGCCAAAGCGGCGAAGAAAGGTTCCTAGAGATGCATTCCGGCGCCGATGGCGAGCGTGACGACATTATGTATCCGTCTGCCATTCCCTTTGTACTGGTGCATCTCGGCTGCATCGCAGCCATTTGGTCGGGCGTGACATGGTCCGCCGCCATTCTCTGCGCGGCGCTTTATGTCCTGCGCATGTTTGCGGTCGTGGCGGGATATCACCGTTATTTCTCGCACCGAGCCTTCGCGACCAGCAGGGCGTTTCAATTCGTGCTCGCGGTGCTCGCGCAAAGCAGCGCCCAGAAGAGCGTGCTGTGGTGGGCGGCGAAACACCGGCATCATCATCTCCATTCCGATACCGAGGGGGACGTGCACTCGCCGCGCCGCAAGGGCCTTCTGTACAGCCACGTCGGCTGGATCTTCGATCGGAAGCACGACCAGGCCGATCTCACCAAGGTATCGGACTTGACGCATTGGCCCGAACTCGTGTGGCTCAAGAAATGCGAGTTGTTGCCGGCAGTGGTGCTGGCCTTCCTGTGTTTCCTGATCGCGGGCTGGTGCGGCCTGGTGGTCGGCTTCCTGTGGAGCACGGTGCTGGTCTATCACGCGACCTTCTGCATCAACTCGCTGGCGCATCTGCGCGGCAGCAAGCGCTATGTCACCGGCGATGACTCACGCAACAACTGGCTGCTCGCAGTCCTGACGCTCGGTGAAGGCTGGCACAACAACCATCACGCTTTCCAGAGCAGCGCCCGGCAGGGATTCAGATGGTGGGAAGTCGATGCCGCCTACTACGCACTCATGGGCATGTCCTGGCTCGGCCTGATCTGGGATATGAAGATGCCGCCCAAGCATGTGCTGCGCAATGAGCAACGGTTGGGCGCACGCATCGTCAATCGCGCGGCCGAGCAGCTGGCGGCGCATTTCAACGCGGAGCGCATCGCACAGGCTATCGCCGCAGCTCTGCATGGCCCCGCTCTAGCGAACCTGCAGGAGAGTCTTGCGCGCGCCAGCGAGCGCACGTCCGAAGTCCTCTCCGGTGTGCACCTGCCGCAGATGCCGAGCCGCGACGAGTTCCTGGCCCAAGCCAAGGCGATGTTCGCGCGCACGATCTCCCTCGACGAGATCGTCGACCGGGCCTACGAGCTTGTTCTCGTATCTGTCGGCATGCGTCTCACGCCGATACCAGTGCCGGCGGCAGCGTCGCGCTAGACCGCGATTTTCATGCTCATCGGCTCTTCGTCGATCTCGCCGCCCGCCGATGGGATCGGCTTGAAGTTGCCGCGGTATTCCGCCGGGGTCACGCCGGTATAGCGGCGGAAGATCTGGCGGAAAAAAGTGACGTTGTCATAGCCCACGGCGGAGGCGATGCGCTGCACCGGCGTCACGCTCTCTTCCAGCATCTGGCGCGCCGCGGCGACGCGGAACATCTGCAGATAGGAGCCCGGCATCGCGCCGGTCGCCGCCTTGAAGCGCCGCAGGAAGTTGCGCCGGCTCATCCCCACCAGCCGCGCCAGTTCGTCGATCGACAGCGCCCTGCTGAAATTGGCCTGCAGGTATTCCTCGACCTGGCGGATCTTCTGGTCGGAATGCGGCCGCGAGACCGGCAGGATAGAATAACCGGACTGGTAGAAGCGCGGCATGTTGATCAGCAGCGCCTTGGAGCACTCCACCGCGATCTGGTGGCCGCACAGCTTCTCCACCAGGTAGAGGCTGAGATCGACCGATGAATAGACGCCGCCGCTGCAGAAGATGCCGGCGTCCTCGGTGATCAGCACTTCCGGGTGCCAGTCGACGCGCGGATAAAGCTGCTCGAAGCGGCGTGCGACGCCCCAATGCGTGGTGGCGCGCCGGCCGTCGAGCAGTCCCGCTTCGGCCAGGAACGCGACGCCGGTGCACATGCCTGCGATCATGGCGCCGCGCCGGTGCCACTTGCGCAGGAACGGCGCGAGCTCCGGCGCCTTTTGCGGCCATGCGTTCGGCTCGAGGCCCGAGGCCGACACCATGACGAGGTCGCTGCGCTCGATGGCATCAACCGACGATTGAGGCGTGATGCTGAGACCATAGGCGCTGGTCACAGGCGCACCATCGATCGATGCAACCGAGATGCGAAAGCGCGGCTCCGCACCGTGGCCGTCGAGCACGTTCCACATCCGCCCGGCGGCGTAGAAAACCTCCATCGGTCCGATCGAGGTCGAAGCGTATCCGTCGTTCACCAAGACGATGGTCACATCTAACATTGGGAAGCACCGCAGCATTGGTTCGAAGTTCCACAATTATCGCCTAATAGACGACAGTCTTCCAGCAGGTTTTACACCCTGGCACGATCACGGCGGCTTAATGTCACTTTCCGGCCGCTCGCATCGTTCTGTGGACCGGGCGGCCGTCAGGTTGCCGTCAGAATGGTGAATTGTGCGCATACGCTCTGTGGAATTTTCGTGCAAAACGGGTGAACCAATCGCGGAAATCGGTTGCGATTTGTAACGAATCGCGCACCGATTGGTCCCGCCCTTTTGCAGTGCAGCGCGCCGGCCGCCTGCATCGCGCCTTGGCACGATCCCCATCCATCAATGTCATTTTTCTGGCTTTTGGCGAAGGGTCGCCTGCTGCATCTGTTTGGCCGCTGCGCGTGAGGTCGAAAGGAGCGAGCGATGAGCTCGGTCAAACCTGTGATGCGAAGTGGACAAATCGTGCAAGCGCCATCCCCGCTGGACCTGGCGCGCGCACTTTGGTGGCGTCTACGGCCGCATTCGCATCCCCGCACGCGACAGCTCGCGACCTTGTCGGATCATCTGCTCGCCGACGTCGGACTGGATGGTCCGGGCTACGAGCAGGCGACCTGGGAGCGCTACATCCACCGGCACTAGTTCGCCGGAACCAGAAAAGGAGTTTTCCATGCCACGCTATCTCGTCGAACGCAGCTTTCCGCAGGGCCTCGGACTTCCGCAGAATGCGGAGGGCGCGCAGGTGTGCTCGAACGTGATCGGAGAGAACGCCCAGGAAGGCGTCACCTGGGTGCACTCCTATTTCACGCCCGACCGCACCAAGAGCTTTTGCATCTATGACGGCCCGAGCCCGGACTCGATCCGCAAGGCCGCGCAGCGCACCAAGCTGCCGGTCGACAAGATCACCGAAGTGCGGGTGCTCGACCCGTATTTCTTCCGCACCGATTGCTGACGGGCGCTGGCCTGCCGCCGCCGATGGCTGACGGCGGCAGGCCACCTACTCCAGTTCGTCGGAGCCGACTGAAGGCGCTCTGCCGCCGGCAAGCGCCTTGCCACCCGCGCGACAACCTTCCTATGATCTCCCATTCATAAAACCGTAGGGAGACTGTCATCATGGGAGCTCTTCGTCCGCTGGCCGCCATGGCGTTCTGCCTTGCACTGGCCCCCGCAGCCCTGGCGCAGGACGCCAACGACAACCTGAACGCCGTTCTGTGGATGCAGAAGTCGGTCGAATACAAGGCCAATGCCGAGGCTGTCTTTGCCCTCGCCAAGATCCGCCTCGACCAGGCGCTGAAGGACAAGAGCTGGACCGCGGCGCCGGCCGAGCAGACGGGCGATTTCAAGGACCTCACGCCCGCCATCGTGGCCGACGGCGACGAGACCGTGCTCGACAACTCAGGCTACCAGGCCTGGATGGTGGCGAACGGCGAGACCTTCAACCCGAAGACCTGGACCAAGTTCGTGAACTCGCAGACCTCGACCGCCGTTCCGGGCGCGGTCGAGTTCGCGAAGTACGCGGAGTCGAAAGGCGTGCGAGTGTTCTACGTCACCAACCGCACCAAGGCCGAAGAGCCGGCAACGCTCGAGAACATGCGTAAGCTCGGCTTTCCCATGGCCGCCAACATCGACACCATCCTGACCTCGAAGGAGCAGCCGGATTGGGGCTCTGCCAAAGGCACGCGGCGTGCCGTGATCGCCAAGCACTATCGCATCCTGCTGCTGCTCGGCGACAATTTCGGCGACTTCACCGACGCCTACAAAGGCAGCGTCGAGGAGCGCCAGAAGGTGTATCAGGAAAACGCCGCGCACTGGGGCCACGACTGGCTGATGCTGCCCAATCCCAGCTATGGCTCGTTCGAATCCGCACCGTTCGGCGGCAACTTCAAGCTGCCGATCGAAGAGCAGCGCGCCGCCAAGCGCGGCGTGCTGGCACCGTGGAGCGGCCAGTAGCGGCAATTCCTCGACCGCTTGTTGCCGGCGCCACGCTCCGACGTTCGAGAGCGCGGATGCCGGCAACGTCCGCCTACCGACACTGCTTCGCCTTGGGTCAGAGACCGTAGCTTGTGAATTCCCGATTCAGCGCCGGCATCGGCGCAATTTCCATGCGGCCGAGTTCCGGCTGCATGACGATCATCGCGACGGTCGCCGAGATGCTGTGGCTGGGCCCGTCGTGGTGCGGCGGACGGCAGACTGAGTAGGGCTTGGCAAAGTCGTCGAACAAGGCGCCCTTCACATCCGCAATGGAAATCCTGCCGATCTTTGCCTTCAAGTGCTCTCGCACGCGGTAGTCGCGATAGTAGCTGTCGGGCACGCTCCCGATGCCGGTCTCCTTTAGCTTCGCCAGCGGCACCGCGCCGATCCAGTGATTGGCGTGCACGATCAGGCCGTCCTGCGGATAGAGAGCGAAGGCTTCATCGGGAGCGCATTCGAAATCGATGCCGAAACCTTCGGCGGTGCTCAGCATCATGTTGTTGGAGATCGACTTCGGCGTAGTCGCGACCACCTTGATACCGTCCGCCAGGTGCGCACATTCCAGGAACCGGCGGCGGATCAGCGGCAGCGGGATACCGAGCTCGCGGAAATCGCGATCGGATTCCAGGTAATTGGCCGTGATCGCAAGTCCGGCGGCGTTGAAGCCGCTGCGCGCCACCCCGCCTGCTTCGGTGAAGGTCAGCAGGTCCGGCCCGTCATCGCTGCGAATGCGCAGGACGACGGCGGTGTCGACGCATTCGGGCTTCCAGTCCCAGTTCTGGGCATGGATCAGCTTGCCGTCCGCGCTGGCTTCGGGCAGCACGATGACACCGGTACATCCGTCCTTTGCCTCGCGGTCCATGCTGCGCCGCTCGCCGATCTGCACCACTTCGGTGCGGCAATTGACCAGCGCCACCTCCTCGAAGGCGCAATCGGCGCCGGCAGCAATGCCGCGCAACTCCTCGATCAGATCGGGCGCATAGCGCTCCATCGATGGCACGAAGTCGCCGACGATGCCGCGCACATCGTCCGCCGAAAAACCCATGCCGCGCATCTGGTCGGCGTAGAGCCCGATGCTGCGCAGGATGCGTGCGCGCGCCGCCCGGCCATAGGCAACGCCGCGCTCGTATGGCCGGCCGCTCAGGGCGATCAGCGGGAACGGCGCGTAGGTCATCCCAGTTCCGCGATCACCTGGTCGGTGGTGCGCTGGCGGCAATAGCCCTTGATCGCGCGCAGCGAGTTGTCGTGCCGCTCCTGGCTGTAGGTCAGGCAGGCATCCGTCACCTCGGTCACCAGGTAGCCGAGGTCGCAGGCGTCGCGGACCGCCGATTCCACGCACTGGTCGGTGATGAGGCCGCTGATCACCAGCTGCTTCACGCCGAGATTGCGCAGCAGGTAGTCGATGTGCGTGGAGACGAACACGCTGGAGGACGACTTCGGCAGGCAGATCTCGTCATCGCCGGGCGCGAGCTCGTCGATCACCTTGCCGTCCCACGAGCCCTTGGCCACGTTGAAGCCGCTGATCTTGTAGTCGAGGCTGCGGTCGCGTCCGTCCTTGGTCAGGCTCTCGATGGTGGTGTAGAGCACCTCCACCTTGGCCTTGCGGAACGCTGCCTGCAGCCGCTGCATGTTGGGGACGACGCGCGCATCGAGCTCGCGGAAATACCAGCCGTATTTCGCCTGGAACTCGGCCTCGGGAATACCGTGGAACTCCGCACCCTTTTTGTGGGCCGCAAAATTCTGCACATCGATGAACAGCAGCGCCGACTGCGACGGCACCAGTGGGACTTCACGACTGAGGCTTTGAGTCATTCGAGTGACTTCCTTTGCGTCATCACACCGGATAAATTCGCCGCGCGTTTTCGCTGGCGATCAGCTCCACGATCTCATTCGCTTCCTTGACCGTGCAGAAATCCTCCGCGATCCAGCGGTCGAGGCGCTGCTTCACGCCGCGGCGGAACAGCAGTTGGCCGAGATAGTAGAGCTCCGATAACCCGAAGGCATCGGAGGAGTAGAGCTGCTTGGTGAACTTCCCCATCTCCAGCGCCTCGCCGAAGATGTCGGCGGAGCTGGGGCCGGTATAGTTCTGCACGCAGCCGACATCGTAATAGACGTTCTGGAATATTTCCGAGAGCCATCCCGCCTCGCGCTGGAACGGATAGCAATGCAGCAGCGTGACCGGCACCTGCCAATTCTCCATCGCCGCGATGAAGTCGGTGAAGTGCGTCGGATCGCAGGCATGCATGTGGATATCGGGATCGCCGAACCCGACATGGACCTGCAGCGGAAACTTGCGCGCCCGGCACAGCTCCGCGCCGATCCACAGGCCATGGCGCACGATCACGCTGTCATTGAGCCGCCAGCGTCCGCTGATCTTCGCGGCGTGAAACCAATTGCCCGCCGCGGCGATCGCCTCGGCCTTGCTTGGCGCGCTCTGGTCGATCTTGAAGGTGGTGCGATAGGCGACGATGGTCTTGAGCCCGGCGGCGCCCCTCGCGCGGGCTTCGAGCGTCGCCGCGAAGGTATCGGGGAAGTCGCTCGCGGCAACGCCGCTCTTGGCGACCTCTTCCGCCACCGCCTCGATACGCACGATCTCGTGCGCCGGCTTGCCTGCCGCCTTTTCCATGTCCTCCCAGGACAGGATGGCGTTGGAGCGGTGGCCGGTATCGACCAGCAGCCGCTCCAGTCCCGAAGCGGCGAAGAAGCGCCGGTTGACCTCCGCCGCGCCCAGCTCCAGCCGGCGTGCGACATAGGCCTCGCCGCCGCTCAAGGGCTCGAGGTCCAGCACCGGCGCGCAGAAGCGGCGGATCACCAGGCCGAGCGGCTTCTGGAACTCGCTGGTCCCGGCGGGCGGCGGCAGATAGCTCTCGCTGAACATCGCCTGGAAGCCCTTGTAGTCGAGCTCCACCGGCGACACGCCGTGGCAGTGATGGTCGATCAGCGGCAGGTCGAGCGAAACCTCAGTAGGCATCGTGATAGCGCTTGCACATGTAGTCGGCGTCCTGGTCCGTGAACATGGCGGCCTCGATGCGCTTCACCGCCGTATAGGCCGTGTACATGGTCGGCGACAGCCAGGTTTTGGCCAGCTCGTCCGCCTCCAATACATCGAGCGCTTCGCCCAACGAGGACGGCAGGGCGACGATGCCCAGCGCTGTGCGCTCATCGTCCGACAGATCACCCGGGTCGCGGTCGACCGCCGGCGGCAGAGGCAGCTTTTCGCGGATGCCGGCAAGTCCGGCATTCACCAGCGCGCCGATCACCATGTACGGGCTGGCGGTGGCGTCGGGAACGCGGATCTCGAGATTGAAGGCCTTGTTGCGCTTGGCCGGATCGCGCTCGGGCGATGGGCAGACGCGGATCGAGGCCTCGCGGTTCTGCACGCCGAACGCGTTGTAGCCGGCGCTCCAGTGGCCCGGGCCAAGGCGCAGATAGGACACCGGGCTCGGCGCCATCAGCGCGCACAGCGCCGGCATATGCCGCACCACGCCGCCGATGAAATGCTGTGCGACTTGCGAGACGTTGTTCGGCGCGTCGGCGTCGTAGGTCGCGTTGTTGCCGGCATCATCGCGGAAGCTGAAATGCAGGTGCGCGCCGTTGCCCACCGCCTCCGGCCGCGGCTTCGGCGTGAAGCTGGCGCGCAGGCCGAGCCGCCGCGCCGCTTCGCGGATCACCTCGCGCGTGATGATGGCGCGATCGCCCGCCATCGCATCGACTGCCGGGCCGCACGTAACCTCGTACTGCAGCACACCGTATTCCGGCTCGATGGTCTCGGGCACGACCTTGGCTGCCAGCAGCGCCTTGGAAACGTCGCGCAGGAATTCGGCGTTGATGCGCACCTGCTCCAGCGAGAATGGCACGCACCAGTCGCGCGCACCGCCGCTGAGCAGGAATTCATGCTCGAAGGCGCCCATGAATTGCAGCTTGGTCTCTTTCTTCAGCGCCGCCAGCGCCTCTTTCATGAAGCCGCGCGTGCAGCAATCCCATTGGGTGCCGTCGGGCATCATGGAATCGCACAGGAAGAAATGGAGCGGGATGCCGTCCGGCCAGATGTCGATCTTGGTCTCGGTATCGGCGACCGGCGTCTGCCGCACCTCCAGCATCGGGCCCCAGGGGTTGGGCGCGATATGCTCGAACGGCGTCAGCGCCTGGCCCGCCACCGCCCAGCCGAGGCCGTATTCCATGCGGCGTCGCATTTCGATCGAGGGGACGCCGCGCACGCGGGTCAGGCCGACCAGATCGTTCCACGCGAGGTAGGTGATATCGCCGTCAGCCATGCGCCCTCTAGTTTCGGATTGAACGACGTCGCCGGCGCACGTTAGATGGGAGGCATGGAATTTTCAACCGATGGCCCGCGATGACGGACCTGCCCTACCGCCTGGTCAACGAGACCGGCCAAGCCCCCATGGTCATTATCTGCGATCACGCCAGCAATCGCGTACCCCCTGGCTATGGCGATCTGGGCCTAGGATCGGCGGAGTTCGCACGGCATATCGCCTGGGACATCGGCGCCGCGGCGATCACCGAGATCGTGGCGCAACGCTTCGACGCGCCGGCCATCCTGTCCACCGTCACGCGCCTGCTGGTCGACTGCAACCGCGGGTTCGAGGATCCCAACCTGACGCCGGCGGTCAGCGACGGCACCGAGATTCCCGCCAACCGCGGCGTTTCGCGACAGGAGCGCGAGACGCGCTGGCGCACCTTTCATCAGCCCTATCACGCCGCCATCACGCAAGCCATCGACCGCAAGCTTGCAAGCGGTCGCGGGCCGATGGTGCTTTCCATCCATTCCATGACGCCGGCCCTGCGCGGCATCGCGCGGCCATGGCAGATCACGGTGTGCTGGGACGACGACCAGCGCCTGAGCGCGCCGATGCTCGATGCCTTGCGCGCGCATTCCGGCATTGTCGTCGGCGACAACGAACCGTACCGGCTGGACCCGGCCGAAGACTATTCCGTGCCGCACCACGCCACGCGCCGGGGCCTCAAGCACCTGATGATCGAGTTCCGCCAGGACGAGATCGCGGACGCAGCGGGGCAGCAGCGTTGGGCCAGGTTGTTCGGCGATTGCCTGGAACAGGTGCTGAGCCGCTGAAGCGGCGGACCTAGCCGATCTTGGCCTGCACCCGCGCCAGCCACTCTTCGACACGTTTGCGGTTCACGCCCATGTCGCCCTTGCCCCAGACCGAGCGGCTGTAGATCGCAACCGTCGAATGCATGTCGTCGACCGGCACGAAGCGCACGGTGACCAGATCGGGAAAGCGCAGGAACCGCGTCCGCTGGACATAGTCGATCTGGGTGTTGGTGACGTCGCGCCGCAGGAGCTGGAGCCGCGGCTGCTCGGCCAGCATTTCGTCCCAGGCGACCTGCAGCTGTTCGATCGGCACGTCGAACACCGGCGCTTCGCCATCGGTCACGGTCGAGCACATGCCCTTGGGGCAAAGCAGATACTGGTTGGGCACGGAATCGCGCTGCAGCGCCGCAAAATCGATGACCGGCACATCGCCAATGTAAAGCATGCTTTCCAGAGTCGTGCCCTCCCAGATCAGGGCGGCGATCGCGATGGCGATGCCGATCACGATGATGAACAGGGAGCGCAGGAAACGTCTCATCGAACCGGTCCTCGGGGCCGACAGTGTTGGCGGACGCTGGGGATCATGCTTTCTGCCCTCTCGTCTTCGTCAGCTCGATCATGTTGGATGTTCGTGGCGGCTGCAAGCCGTGCGCGCCGCATCGCTCTGTCCACTCATCGGGATGTAGCGCATTGGAAATTATGCGGCTGGTCGTCAGCAGCTCTGCGGAGTCCTTGCCGCGAGTTCAGCACATGATTCCGGGCAGATGCAACTCTGGACCTGGCGAGTCGCGCAGCCGCGCGGCTGGCCATTCCCGACGCCGTCATGGTCGCGTCAGGTACGATAATCCAAAAAAGCAAGCAGCTGTGCGCTAGGACACCGAGACGCCGAGCGTCTTGACCCAGCCGAGGCCGTCCCTGGTGGCGGCGCGCGGCAGATATTCGGCGCCGACGATGCCGTCATAGCCGATGCGCTCCAGCGCGTCGAACACCGCGCGGTAATTGATCTCGCCTTCGTCCGGCTCGGCGCGTGACGGTACCGCGGCGATCTGCACATGGCCGATCAGCGGCAACAGCTTTTCCAGCCGGGCGATGATGTCGCCGTCCATGATCTGCAGATGAAACACGTCGAACAGCAGCTTGACGTTCGGGCGGTCGACCTCGCCGATGACGTCGACCGCCTGCTGCGCGTGGGTGAGGAAGTAGCCCGGCGCCGAGCGGGTGTTGAGCGGTTCGATCACCAGCGTGACGCCCTTGTCCGCCGCCTTCTCGGCGCTGCGGCGCAGGTTGTCGACGAAGGTGCGATGCGCCGTCGCCGTCACCGGCACCTTGCCCGCCATGCAATGGATGCGCGTGGCGCCGAGCGACGAGACGTAGAGCAGCGACTGATCCAATGCCGCCTGGAAGTCAGCCTCGCGCCCCGGCATGGCGCCGAGCCCGAAATCGCCAGCATCGAGATTCCCCGGCGCGGTATTCACCATCACCAGCTTCAGCCGGTTGCGTTCCAGCTGATCGCGCAGCGCTTCGATGGAATTGTCGTACGGCCAATGGCATTCGACCAGCTTGAACCCCGCCTCCGCCGCGGCGGCGAAGCGATCGAGGAACGGGAGTTCCTTGAACAGGAACGAGATGTTGGCGGCAAAGCGAAGCATGGGTCCTGCTTACGCCGCCTCGCCCTCCACTGCAATCAGCAGCTTGCGCAGGATGACCGAAAGCGCGTCGCGCTCTTCGAGGCTGAGGGCGGCGTTCAGGGCCCGGTGCTGCGCCAAGCGTTGTTCCAACGCGCGGTCGATGATGGTTCGTCCCTTCTCGGTGATGGTGATGCGGCGGGCCCGGCGGTCTTCACTGTCGATCTGGCGGCGGATCAGCCCTTGCTCCTCCAACCGGTCGAGCACGGCCGTCATGGCGCCGGACGTGAGGATGGAAGCACGCGCCAGCTCGGTCGCGTTCATGGCAGCGGGGTCCCTGCGCCTCAGCGCGGCAAGGACCTGGAACTCACTCGGCTTGACTGCGGAGCCGGCCGCCAGATCGCGCTCGAGGTGGGCCGCCAGCCGCATGACACGCAAAAGCCCGGCGCTGTCGCGCAGATAGGTGCCGGGCCTCGATCGGTGCCCTTCAGCCTCGCTGCCATCGATGAAATCGCCCATCTTGCCAATCACTTATTTATCTTTATATTAAGATATCATATATCGAGATAATTTGGAAGTCCCATTCCAGGGCGAAAACGGGCAAGGATTGGCCTCATGGATGCGACTGCGATTCTCGACGTCGGAAAGACCAACACCAAGGTCACCCTGGTGGCCGGCGGCCGCGTGATCGAGCAGCGGCGCCGGCACAGCGAGTCCCATCCGGCTCCGCCTTATCTGCATCTGGCCAACGACGTGATCTGGGCCTGGGCACTGGAGCAGCTCACGGACCTCGCGCGCCAGTTCACCATCACCGACATCGTGCCGGTGGCGCACGGCGCCAGCGTTGCGATGATCGACGAGAGCGGCCTTGTCCTGCCGATGCTGGACTACGAGATGGAGATCTCCAACTTCGACGCGGAATACGACCCGATGGCGCGCAACTTCGCAGCCACCGGCTCGCCCCGCTTGCCCTGCGGACACAACACAGGCCGGCAGCTGCTTTGGCTGCAGCGCAAGTTTCCGCAGGAGTTCGCCCGCGCCAAGGCAATCGTGGGCTATGCGCAATACTGGTCCTTCCTGCTGAGTGGCGTCGCGGCGAACGAGGTCACCGCCCTCGGATGCCACACCGACCTGTGGCAGCCGAGCGCCGGCGATTTCGCTCCGCTGGTCGACAAGGCCGGATGGCGTCGGCTGATGCCGCCGATGCGCCGGGCGAGCGATGTGCTGGGGCCGATCAAGCCGGAGATCGCCGAGCGCACCGGCCTCGCGCCGCACTGCCGGGTCCGCTGCGGCATCCATGACAGCAACGCCACCTTCCTACGCTGGCGGTTGCGCCTCGATGAGCCGTTCACCGTCGCCTCGAGCGGCACCTGGATCATCCTGCTGACCGCCGGCGGCGCGCTGC
>DATEOK010000365.1:0-5697 GCA_035274225.1 Dongiaceae bacterium | reverse complement strand
GAACGCGTTCTGCCGCCGCTCGTCATCGATGATGTTCTCGATTGCGATCAGCGCACCACCTTTCGGTAACGCCCGATAGGCTTTGGCGATGAGCTGCTTCTTGGTCTCCAGATTCCAATCGTGAAGGATCATGCCCATTGTGATGACGTCGGCCTGCGGGAAGTCTTCGCGCAGGAAGTCGATGGCGCCCGTCCGGACGCGATCGGCCATGCCGCGCTCCCGGATGTGACGATCCGCGATCGGCTGGACAACCGGCAGATCGTAGGAAACGCACGAGACGTGGGCGTGCCGCGCGGCGACCAGGCATGACAGCTGCGCAGTCGCGCCGCCAATGTCCGCCAGGGTCTTGTATGGGGAGAAGTCGAACTTTTCCGCGAGGGCCGCGAAGTTGGCGAGCGAGATTCCGCTCATGGCGTACATGAACTGCTCGAGCCGTGCCGGGTCGGCGTAGAGCTCTTCGAACATGGGCCGGCCGGAATGCTTGATCTCGTTCTGCGGCTGGCCGGTCTCCAGTGCCGGCGTCAGATCGGCCCAGAAGCGATAGAGCCGCGCATTGGCCATTTCGAGGATGCCGCCGATGTAACGCGGGCTGTTGCGATCCAGGAAGACAGCCGTTTCGGGCGTGTTCCGGTACTGGCGGGCCGGGCCTTTGCCGTCGCATGAGAGAAAGCCCAGCGCGACCAGAGCGTCGAGGAAGTCGGCGGTGGCGCGCGGATGCAGCGCCATCGCCCGCTCCAGCTCCCGCGCCGTCATCGAGCGGTCGGCGAGATGCGTGAATACGCCGAGCTCGACGGCGCTCAGCAGGACTTTGGAACCCCAAAAACCCATGCCGACCTGCATGATGTGATCGGGTGCGACAGCCTTGGGCGCGGCGTTGGTCAACCTGACGGCACTCATCCTGAATCTCCCTTTGAGGATAGCGTTCAGTCCCCAACTTTCCCTGCTGCGATCCGGATCACCACATCCCGTCAGATCACATCCCGCAGGACGCCCGCCGGAATACCGAAGGGCGCCGCGCCCTTCAATCAGCGCTCTTGCCAGCCAATTCTGCTTTTTTGCAGAATGGCACATGGATTGGGACGACCTGCGCTTCGTGCTGGAGGTCTGCCGCTCGGGCTCCGCCTTGGCTGCGGCGGGCAAGCTTGGCGTCAATCAGTCCACGGTGATGCGCCGCATTGCCCAGGCGGAAGAGGCGCTCGGCGTCGAGCTCTTCGAGCGGAAGCAGAGCGGCTATGTCCCGACACCCAACGGCCTGTGCGTCGCAGATGCCTCGGGACGCATCGAGCGCGAAGTGCATGAGATACAGAGCGCAATGGCGTCGGTGCAGCGGGTTCTTGCTGGGACCGTCCGGTTTACCTCGAGCGATCTGCTGGCGAACACCATCCTCGCGTCCTGCCTCGGCCCGTTCCAGAAGCTCAACCAGGGAATCCGCGTGGAGCTGATCACCGATGATCGGCGCCTCGATATTGCGCGCGGGGAGGCGGACGTGGCGTTGCGCGCAGGTTCCCGGCCCAACGGTGCGGGCATCGTCATGCGCCGCATGCCGGATGCGGCCTGGGCGGTCTATTGCAGCCGCGCGTACGCCGACGAACACGGCATTCCGAAATCGCGAGAAGAGATCCGCGGCCACCAGATTGTCGGCATGGAAGGGCCGATGGCGCAGCTTCCCTCGTCGCACTGGCTGGAAGACGCTGCTCCTGGCGTCCAGACTCGCTTCCGCAGCAACAGCCTGGTGAACCTCGTCTCGAATCTACGGGCGGGCCTGGGCGTGGCGGCGGTGCCTTGCATCGCAGGGGACAGAGAACCCGAACTCGTGCGTTGCTTCCCGCCTCCCCGCGAGCTCGATTCCGAGATGTGGTTGATCGTCAGGGAAGACGTGAAATCCGCGCCGCACATCCGGGCATTCGCGGACTATCTCGCAGCCTACCTGCATTCGATCCGCGCGCAGCTGGCCGGCGCGTCGTAACGTCCGCGGGTCACTTCGGGGCAGCGGGCACCGGCGTGCGCGTCACGCGTCGATCCAGCAGGACGATGCCAAGCCCACTCGCCACGATCGCCGCAATTCCAAACAGCGCGACCGGGTTCGGCAGTTCGTGGAAGACGAGAACGCCGGCGACGACCGCCCAGATGGCGAAGCTGTAGAAGAACGGCGCGACCGCGCCGGGCGCGCCGAGCCGGTAGGCGAGGAAGATGGCGTAGTGGCCCATGGTCACGAACAGCCCGGCCGCCAGCAGGTAAAGCGCATGCCTGGGGCTCGGCATCGCAACCTCCTCCGTCAGCAGCATCATGATGCCGGCCCCGACCATCACGATGATGACGGTCGAGAAGGTGACGGCGAGGGCCGGGACGTGGCTTGGAACCGTGCGGCTGAAGACGTCGCGAAGCGCGACGCCGAGAGCGCTGACGAACGCGAGCACCGCGGCGGAAGATAGGCCGCTTGCATTGGGCTGGGCCACCAGGATGGCCCCAGCGAAACCGACGGCGATCATCGCGATGCGCCGCGGCCCGATCTTCTCGCGCCAGATCGATGCAACAAGCATGATCAGAAGCAGCGGCGCCGTCTGCACGATCGCAATGACATCGGCGATCGGCATGACGGACAGCGCGACGATATAGCAGAGGACCGCCGCCGTTTCGAAGCAGGCGCGGACCCCGACCGCCTTGTTGAAGCTGTGCCTGACCACATGTCCCTGTCCCAGAACCAGCAGCAGCAGGATGCAGCACACGGTCGCACCGACACCGCGCAGGAACAGGACCTCGAACGGCGGCAATGCTTCCGTCGCCAGCTTCATGAAGCTGTCGCAGACCACGAATGAGGCGGTCGCGAACACCATGGCCGCGATGCCGCGAAGGTTCGATGTCGCCGTGGTCATTGGAAGTGTGTCGGAGGATGCTGCAGGATCAATGTGATCGGCACCCTAGCCTAGCCGGTTAGCTTTGTCATCGCTGCCCGGCGCGTGAAAGACGGGGGGCGCTACTTGCTCTCGCGCCGCCACGCGAGCAGCACCAGCCCCAGCGCCAGCAGCAGCGCGACCCAAGCGGGCAGCAGCGGCATGTTGGTGACGCCGGTCACGGTGTAGTCGGCGTTCTGGCGCAGGCCGAACCAGCCGCCGCCGGCCATCGCGCCGTCGAACGGCACGCGGCGCCAGGTCGGCTGGCCGTCGACGCTGACCGCCTGCACGCCGCCCTTGGTTTCATCGACCAGAGGCTTCAGCAGGCTGGTGGTGGCGCGCGGGTCGGACCATTCCTTGGAATTGAGCGCACCGGACGCAGCGAAGGCCTGGCGCGTACCGTCGGTCACCTTGTAGAGGCCCTGTTCGACGGCGGCGATCGAGCCGGTGGCGCGGCCACGCCCGTCGTCGCGCAGCTTCACCGTCGCGGTGGTGCCGTCGGGGCGCGTGACCGTCACTTCCTCGCCCTTGGTGGTGAGGCTCTGGCGGCGGACCTCCAGGCGGCCGTCGATCACCGTCGCGCGCAGGTCTTCTTCCTCGAGGTCCGGCTCCTGCATCAGCCAGTGGCCGATGCGCCGGATCAGCTCGGCATGCGGGCCGCCGCCCTCGAAGCCCTTGGACCACATCCACAGCTGATCGGAGAACAGCTGCGCCACGCGGCCCTTGCCGACGCGGTCGAGGATCAGCAGCGGCAAGCCGTCGACACCGCTCATCACCGTGACGCCACGCGAGGAGCTGGCCGGCATCTCGCGGAACCAGCGGCCCCAGCTCGGCTTGTCCTGGCCCGGCGGCAGCAGGTCGGCGGTCACCGGATGGCGCAGGCCCACCGGCGTCACCTGCGGCTGGAAACCCTGTGTGCGGATCTCGCCGGTCGGCTGGGCGGCGAAGATCTGCTCCAGCGGCGTGCGATAGAGGCTGAACTGGCCGGCGGAGCTCGGCCCCGCCGATTCGAACACTGCGCCGCCTTCCTTCACATACTCGACGATGTGCTGGAAATACTCGTCCGGCAGGATGCCAAGGTGCTGGAACCGATCGAAGATGATCAGGTCGAATTCGCGCAGCTTGATATCGAACAGCTCGTCGACCGGGAAGGCGATCAGCGCCAGCTCGTTGATCGGCGTCGCGTCCTGCTTGTTGGGCGGCCGCAGGATGGTGAAGTGGACCAGCTCGACCGACGGATCGGACTTCAGCAGGTTGCGCCAGGTGCGCTCGCCCGGATAGGGCTCGCCGGAGATCAGCAGCACCTTGAGGCGGTCACGCACGCCGTTGACCGCGAACACCGCCGCGTTGTTGGCGAGCGTCAGCTCCTGGCCGGATTTCTGCACCTCGATCTCGAACACAGTCTGGCCGCCATGCACGATGTCGAGCGGCACGCTCTGCGACTTGCCGATGACCGCGTTGATGGCGGCGATCTGCTGGCCGTCGCGCCGGATGGTGACCGGCGCCGCGCCCTGAGCGGGGCTGCCGAGGTCGTCGACCTGGAAGGTGACGTCGACGCTCTTGCCGACCAGGCCGAAGGTCGGCGACTGCGTCACCACGATGCGCCGGTCCTTGCCGGCGGGGTCGCCGGTCATGGCGAGATGCACCGGCGCGGTGATGCCGAGCTCGCGCGCGGCCGCCGGCACGTCGTGCACCTGGCCGTCGGTCACCAGCACCACGCCGGCCAGCCGTTTCTGCGGAATGTCGGCCAGCGCCTCGCGCACGGTGTCGAACAGCTGCGTGCCCTTTTCGGCATAGTCGCTGCCGCCCTTGGTCTCCACCACGCGCAGCTCGAGATCCTCGAACTTCTGCGCGGTCTCGCGCAGCTTGGCGACGGTGGCGTCGGCATCAGCGGCGCGGTTCTCCAGGCTTTGGCTGGGCGAGCGGTCGACCACCGCGAGCGCGATGTCCTTCTGATAGGCGCGCTGTTCCTCGACCAGCGAAGGGTTGAGCAGGATCGCGGTCAGCGCCGCGCCGGCCAACAGGCGCAGCAGCGCGCCGCGCGCACGGCGGAACAAGGCGTAGCCCACCAGCGCCAGGAACACGACGACGAGAGCGGCGATCAGCCACCACGGCAGCAACGGGTCGAGGGCGATCGAATAGGCGTCGCGGATCACTGCCCAGTCCTCATCATTGACCGAGCCTTTCGAGGATCGCCTGCACGTGCACCTGGTCGGATTTGTAGTTGCCGGTCAGCGCATACATGATGATGTTGACGCCGAAGCGATAAGCCATCTCGCGTTGGCGCTCGCCGCCCGGCGTCACCGGAAACAAGGGCTGGCCCAATTCATCGGTCGCCCAGGCTGCGGCGTAGTCGTTGCCGCCCACCACGATACCAGAGACGCCGTCATTGACGCGGCCGCGCGGCACTTCGACCCACAGGGCTCCGCCGATCCAGCGGCCCGGGAAGTCGCGCAGCAGGTAGAACGACTTGGTCAGCACATGGTCGGGCGGGATCGGCGTCAGGCGCGGCACGTCGAGGCCCGGCGTCAGCTCCATCAGGCGTTGCGCGCCCGGACCCATGTCGCCGCCGGTCATGCCGACCAGGTTCTGGTCCGCGGTGTCGAACAGGATCATGCCGCCGACCGCGAGATAGTGGTTCAGCTTCTCGATTGCCTCGGGCGAGGGCGTGCGTTGCCCGGCGGTCACCGGCCAATAGAGGAACGGATAGAAGGACAGCTCGTCGGCCTCGACATCCACCATCACCGGATCGCCGACGTCGACCGAGGTGCGGCGCAGCAGCGTCTGGGTCAGGCCATAGAGGCCG
>DATEOK010000364.1:0-14690 GCA_035274225.1 Dongiaceae bacterium | reverse complement strand
TCCACTTGGTTAACAACGCCATAACAATGGCTTGCCAGCGCCATCAGAATGGATGCGGTCCAGATGAAAATTTGAATTTCGATTCAAGAGGTTGCATTTCCGACGGGGGGTTGGCAGGTCGTAAACGCCGGCTCCTCGGACTTGACAGATAGCGACAAACCGATAATGTCTATCGGGTTGATGGAGTAATCATGCTTTCGCAAAAGGCCAAATACGCGCTGCACGCGTTGCTCTATCTTGCCGACCGCACGGCAGGCGAGCCGACGCAGATTGCGGAGATCGCGGAGAGCCAGCATATGCCGCGCAAGTTCCTGGAGCTGATTCTTCTGGAACTGAAGCGCCACGGGCTGGTTCGGAGCATCAGGGGCAAGCATGGCGGCTACACGCTCGCCAAGCCGCCCGAGACGATCACCTTCGGCCAGGTCGTGCGCTATATCGACGGGCCGTTGGCCCTGGTGCCATGCGCAAGCAAGACGGCGTATCGACGATGCGAAGATTGCCTGAGCGAAGCGGAGTGTCCCATCCGGGACACCATGCGCAAGGCCCGCGATGCGGTCTCGCGCGTGCTGGACAATTCAAACTTGGCCGAAGCGATTCGTCGGCCGCATCACCGGATCGATATCGGCGCAGGAATCTAGGGAGGTGAAACGGCTCTGCGCGGTCGGGCAATCTAATCCCCGGTCAATAAATAGAGATAATTCCCGAAACTGGGATGTGCTGAACAAGGGAGAGCAACGATGGCAAACCGAATGACCCGCCTGATCGGCGGCGCCGCCTTTGCGATTGGACTCGTTGCCGGCCTGGGCGCAACTCTGAGCGCAGCTCACGCCGATACCACATTGCTGAACGTCAGCTATGACCCGACCCGCGAATTCTACAAGGCGATCAACGAAGCATTTGCCGCCAAGTGGCTGGCCGAGACCGGTGAAGAGGTGACCATCGAGCAGTCGCACGGCGGCTCCGGCAAGCAGGCCCGCTCGGTGATCGACGGGCTCGAGGCCGACGTGGTGACCCTCGCGCTCGCCTACGACATCGACGCCATCGCGCAGAACTCCGACCTGCTGGCCAAGGATTGGCAGGCACGCCTGCCCAACAATTCCTCGCCCTACACCTCGACCATCGTGTTCCTGGTGCGCAAGGGCAACCCCAAGGGCATCAAGGACTGGCCGGACCTCATCAAGGAGGACGTTCAGGTCATCACGCCGAATCCCAAGACCTCGGGCGGCGCGCGCTGGAACTACCTCGCCGCGTGGGCCTATGCCCTGAAGGCGAATGGCGGCGACGAAGCCAAGGCCCAGCAGTTCGTGGCCGATCTCTACAGCCGCGTGCCGGTGCTGGACACCGGCGCACGCGGCAGCACGACAACCTTCGTGCAGCGCGGCATCGGCGACGTGCTGCTGGCGTGGGAGAACGAAGCCCACCTCGCGATAAACGAGCTAGGCCCCGACCAGGTCGAGATCGTGGTGCCGAGCAGCAGCATCCTCGCGCAGCCGCCGGTGGCGGTGGTCGACAAGAATGTCGACGACCACGGTACGCGCAAGGTGGCCGAAGCGTACCTGCAGTATCTCTACTCGCCGGAGGCGCAGGAGATCGCGGCCAAGAACTTCTATCGCCCTACCGATCAGGCGGTCGCCGCCCAGTACAAGAGCCAATTCCCGGAGATTCCCCTGGTGACGATCGACGACACGTTCGGCGGGTGGCAAGAAGCGCAGAAGAAGCATTTCGCCGACGGCGGGATCTTCGACAAGATCTATCGACCCGGCCAGTGACCGCAGGCGTATAGATGAACGTCTTCGCCACCTACCTGAGCGGCGGCTTCAAGCGGCCGAGCGTTCTGCCGGGCTTCGGCATCACGCTCGGCTTCGCCGTTGCCTACCTCAGCATCATCGTGCTGCTGCCGCTGTCCGCGCTGGTGCTGCGGCCGGCGACGCTGGGATTGGATGGGTTCCTCGGCGTGCTGACCGACAGCCGCGTGCTGGCGGCGCTGCGCCTCAGCTTCGGCGCGGCTGCGATCGCGGCGCTGGTCAACGCGTTCTTCGGCTTGATCGTGGCCTGGATCCTGGTGCGATACGACTTCCCGGGCAAGCGCATCGTCGACGCGCTGGTCGATCTGCCGTTTGCGTTGCCCACGGCCGTGGCAGGCATCGCGCTGGCCACGATCTATGCGCCTAACGGCTGGATCGGCGGTTTGGTCGCGCCGCTCGGCATCAAGATCGCGTTCACGCCGCTCGGCGTGCTGCTGGCCCTCATCTTCATCGGCCTGCCGTTCGTGGTGCGCAGCTTGCAGCCGGTGCTGCAGGACCTCGACAAGGAAGTCGAGGAGGCGGCGGTCAGCCTCGGCGCCAACCGCGCGCAGACGTTCCGCCTGGTCGTCCTGCCGGCGATCATGCCGGCACTGCTGACCGGCTTCGCGCTCGCCTTCGCGCGCGCGGTCGGCGAATATGGCTCGGTCATCTTCATCGCCGGCAACATGCCGCTGGTATCGGAGATCGCGCCGCTGCTGATCGTCATCAAGCTCGAGCAGTTCGACTATGCCGGCGCGGCCGCCATCGGCGTCATCATGCTGGCGGCGTCGTTCCTCATCCTTCTCGTCATCAACCTGGTGCAAAGATGGTCGCGCAGGCACGAAGAGCACTGAGCATGCCAAGCGAAACGGCACAGCCGGTGGCCGCCACGCGCGTCCGCCTGGCAACGACAGAGAGGCCGCTGGTGCGCTGGACGCTGATCGCGACCGGCCTGCTGTTCATCGGGCTGGTGCTGGTGCTGCCGCTGATCTCGGTATTCATGGAAGCGTTGCGCGGCGGCCTTTCGCAGTTCTTCCAGGCGGTCTACAGCAACGACACCTGGCGGGCGGTGCGGCTGACCCTGCTGGTCGCCGGAATCGCGGTGCCGCTGAATGTGGTGTTCGGCCTGGCGGCGGCGTGGGCGGTCGCCAAGTTCGACTTCAAGGGCAAGAGCCTGCTGGTAACGCTGATCGACCTGCCGTTCTCGGTCTCGCCGGTGATCTCGGGCCTGATCTACGTGCTGCTCTATGGCGCCAACGGCTGGTTCGGCCCGTTCCTCAAGGAATTCGATATCAAGATCATCTTCAACGTTGCCGGCCTGGTGCTGGCGACCATCTTCGTCACCTTCCCGTTCGTCGCGCGCGAGCTGATCCCGCTGATGCAGGAGCAGGGCAGGGACGAGGAAGAGGCGGCGATCTCGCTCGGCGCCAGCGGCTGGCGCACCTTCTGGCACGTGACGCTGCCGAACGTCGCGTGGGGCCTGCTCTATGGCGTGCTGCTGTGCAACGCGCGCGCGATGGGCGAGTTCGGCGCGGTCTCGGTGGTGTCGGGTCACATCCGCGGCCTCACCAACACCATGCCGCTGCATGTCGAGATTCTCTACAACGAGTACGACTTCGTCGGCGCCTTCGCGGTGGCCTCGCTGCTGGCCGGCCTCGCGATCGTGACGCTGGTAGCGAAGTCGCTGCTGGAATGGCGCTATGGCGACCGGCTCGCGGCCGGCCGCAAGCATTAGGAGAGGGACGATGACCATCACCGCTGACGGCATCGAGAAGAGCTTCAACGGGTTTCCCGCGCTGCGCGGCGTCAACCTGACGGCCGCGCGCGGCGAGTTCGTGGCGCTGCTGGGCCCATCCGGCTCGGGCAAGACCACGCTGCTGCGCATCCTGGCGGGCCTCGAGTTCGCCGACGCCGGACGCCTGCTGTTCGACGGCCAGGACGTCGCGGCCCAGGGCGCCGGCGAGCGCAACGTCGGTTTCGTGTTCCAGCACTACGCCTTGTTCAAGCACATGACGGTCGCCGAGAATGTCAGCTTCGGCCTGCGCGTGAAGCCGCGCGACAAGCGCCCGGCCAAGGCGCAGATCGACGCGCACGTCAACGAGCTGCTGCGCCTGGTGCAGCTGGAACGCCTGGGCGGACGGTATCCCAGCCAACTGTCCGGCGGCCAGCGGCAGCGCGTGGCGCTGGCGCGTGCGCTCGCGATCCAGCCGGGCGTGCTGCTGCTCGACGAGCCGTTCGGCGCGCTCGATGCCAAAGTGCGCAAGGAGCTGCGCCGCTGGCTGCGTCGCCTGCACGACGACATGCAGCTGACCTCGATCTTCGTCACGCACGACCAGGAGGAAGCGCTGGAGCTGGCCGACCGTATCGCCGTCATGAGCGACGGCCGGATCGAGCAGGTCGGAACCCCGTCCGAGGTCTATCACTCGCCGGCAACGGCGTTCGTCTACGAGTTCCTCGGCAACGCCAACCGCCTGCGCTGCCGCATCGACCGCGGCCGCGCCATGGTCGGCCCGCTGACCCTGCCGGCGCCGGAGCATCCGGAATTGCGCGACACCGCCGGCGTGGCGTTCGTGCGGCCGCACGACCTCATCATCGGCGATGCGCGCGCGGAAGGTCTGGAGGCGCGGGTGCGGCAGATCTTCGTTGCCGGCCCCGCCATCCGGGTGGAGCTGGCGCTGCTGGCGAACGGCGAGATGCTGGAAGCGGAAGTGCCGCACGGCTCGCCCGCCGGCGAGCTGATCGCGCCAGACAAGCTGGTCACGCTGACGATGACCAAGATCCGCGCCTTCCCGGACGCAGTCGCGGCCTAGTCACTCGGGATAGGGCGTGCCGTCCTTGTGCACGAACCGGCCGTCTGTGCTGGAACTCTTCATGTCGATGTCGGAGCAGGTGGTGAGGTCGACGGGCGAGCGTGAGCCGACTTCAAGATAGACGGCCATCGCATTTGACTTGTTGATCATGTGGTGGCCGTTGCCGGTGTTCTTGGGGAAGGCCGCGCAATCGCCGGCGCGCAGCACGGTCTCGCCGTCATCTTCGATCAGCGTCAGCTCGCCTTCGAGCACGTAGACGAATTCGTCCTCGTGCGAATGCCAGTGACGCTGGCTCGACCAGTTGCCCGGCGGCAGGTGCATGAGATTGATCCCGAAATCGGAGAGTCCGCCGGCATCGCCCAAGCGTTGCCGAATGCGATCGACACTGAGTGCGGCGAAGGGCGGCGGATAGCCAACGCCTTTACGCTTCGGCACGGCGGCGACGTCGATCTTCGGCATGGCAATCCTCCCAGCGGCCGTGCTCACTAACTCGGAGCGATACTAGAGACTGCTCGCGTTGAAAGTATCGCAGTCTTCGATGTTGCCGCTGCGGTAGCCGGTCTCGAACCAGCGCGTGCGCTGCTCGGACGAGCCGTGGGTGAAGCTGTCGGGCACGACCCGGCCGCCGGCCTGCTTCTGCAGCGTGTCGTCGCCGACCGCGCTGGCGGCGCCGAGCGCTTCCTCGACATCGCCCGGTTCGAGCAGGCCGGATTTCTGGTGCGCGTCGTTCGCCCACACGCCGGCGAAGCAATCGGCCTGCAGCTCGACCCGCACGGAAAGCGCATTGCCCTGACTCTCACTCATGTTGGCACGCGCCTGACTCACTTTCTCCTCGATGCCGAGCACATTCTGGACGTGATGGCCGACCTCATGCGCGATCACGTAAGCCTGCGCGAAGTCGCCCGGCGCGCCGAAGCGCCGCGACAGCTCGTCGAAGAAGCTGAGGTCGATATAGACTTTTTCGTCCGCTGGGCAATAGAACGGGCCGACCGCCGACTGAGCGAAGCCGCAGCCTGATTGCGCGCCACCGGAGAACAGGACCAGCTTGGGTTCGCGATAGTCCGTGCCGATCTGCGGCAGGATCCGGTTCCAGGTGTCTTCGGTTTCGGCCAGTACCACGCCGACGAACTCCTTCATCTCCTCTTCCTGCGGGCTCGAGAATGTGCCGCCACCCGTGGCCTGCTGCTCTTCGACGTAGCCGCCGCCACCACCGAGCTCGCCGGACAGTAGGGAGAGGGGATTGATGCCGAGCAGCCAGGCTATGCCGAGCAGGATGAGGATGCCGAAGATGCCGATGCCGCCACCGCGGCGCATGCCTCCGCCGCCCATGCCGCCACCGAGGCCGCCGGGGAAGCGCATGCCGCCACCCATGCCACCGCCCATGCCGCGACGGTCTTCGATGTTGCTGCTCTCTCGCCGCCCTTTCCAGCGCATGATCGAATTCCTTTCGTCCGTTCCGCGTGAGTCTATGCCCTCGCGCGCGAAAACGCATCAGCATGCGGCGCATGCCGATGGTCAACGGTCGGAAAGATCGGATGTTCCGGCCGGCCGGGGGCGGCGCTAGCTCTGTCGGTTAGCTTTGGGGCGCCTGCTCGTTGATCTCGCGGGTGCGCTGGCTGATCCGGCGGATGATCTCGGCGACTGGGGAATTGGCGTTGGCCGCGCCGCCCAGGGCCTCGGCCTCGATCAATCTGCGCTCGGCATCGAGCAGGGCGTTCACCAGCTCCTGCTCCTGCGGGCTCGCCTCGTCCGCGGGCTCGGCGTCGGGCTCGGCGACGATGTTGCCGGCTTCGCTCATGGCGACGTCGGACACCGACTCAGGCTCGTTCTCGCTCGCGGCGACCGGCTCCTCGAAATCCTCTTCAGCCACCGCTTCGGCGATTCGCGCTTCCTCGGGCTGTTGCGCGAGCGCGAGCCGGCCGCTGGTCTCGTTGGCCTTGCTCACAGTTGCGACAACGGTCAAACGGCGAGCGGCCACCGCCGGCGCCGCCGCGCCGCGCGGTGCGTGGGCTTCGGACGCTGCGGGCGCGATCTCGGCCTCTTGGGCATGATCCTGCTTCATCAGCGACTGGATGCCGCCTTCGAGCCGGCGCACCACGTCATTGACGGCGTGCGGCTTGCGGCCTTCGACCGCGGCCAGCATCTCCATCAGCATCCGGCGGAGTTGCTCGTTCTGCACTTCACGCTGGCCGAGGCGCGCCTGCGCGGCGCTCAAGGCGCCATGGGCCTGGATGAGGGCGGCCTTGGCTTCGTCGCGCTCGCCGCTGAGCTTGCCGAGCGCGGTGCGCAGCTCGACCACCTCACCCTTCAGCTTCTCAACCTCATCGCGCTGGCGCGACAGCGAGCCTTCGACGATCGAGACGATGTCGTTGAGGCGCAGGCCATAGCGGCGCTCTTCCTCAGCGCTCTGCTGCAGGCGTTCCTGCGCTGCGGCCACCCGCGACTGGAGTTCCGTCAGATCATCCATGAACGAAGCCTAACCCCTGAAATCACTGGAATCCCAGCGAAATCATGGCAGGGTATGGTGAAAAGATCGTTAATGGGTTAACGCTGCAACCGGTCGGCTGGGAAAATCAGCGTCTTACCGCTGGGCCGGCTACCTCAGATGACTACCACTGGCGGACGCGGCCGGTGTCAACGTGGACGAAATCGGATTTCTTATAGTAGCCGACGCCGCCAGCCTTCATGCCCAGCGCCGTTTGGCGCAGATCGCTCAGCGCGACGTCACCGAGGCGGATGTCGATCGCCTTTGCTTCCATGTGCAGGCTGCGCTTGGCGACGCCGCCGCCGCTGGCCGCGACCAGCATGGCGTTGGTCTTGGGCGAGCGGTAGCCGGAGATGATCTGGAACGCCTTGCGGCTGCCGGTGCGATGATGCAACTCGACCAGCAGGTCGAGCAGGTGGCGATCGATCGGCGCCACGTCGCCGGTGCGGAAATCGCGCATCACGTAGTTGATGTCTTTCAGCGCGCCCTTGTCGTAGACGCCATCGCGCCAATAGGTCGCGGTCACGTGTTCGTTGGTGTGGGTGCTGACCAGGCTGAGCGCGCGGGTGCCGCTCTGCGGCAGCGCTGCAAGCGCGCCCTTCAGCGGACTGAGCGCCAGCGCCGCCGCGCCGAAGCCGAACGCCAAGACCCGGCGTCGGCCGAGCAGCGCGTTGGAAAAGGTCGAATCCACGGAATCGGGGATTGAGCTCTGGTCGGTCATGCGTCCCATTCTCCCTCGGCCCTGGTGCCGATCACCCGGCTCCAGTGCGGTCTCGAAGATCGGATGGCCCGGCCGCAAAACGTCCCCCGGTTTGCGACCACAGCTCGAACCCCTTTCAGGGTCTGAGCCTAACCTATTGGTTCAACTGGAGAATGCCCCTCTGGCGCTCTCGTTCTCAAACCGTGCCACAGGCTTATCGTTAATACAACCTCAAAAAGCCTAGAGATTGGTTAACCCTGTGGTGCGGTTCACTGACAGGCGCTGAAAGGGAGCGCCGCCGGCTCAATAGCCGAGGGCGAGGCCGTCCTTGCGGGGCTCCGAGCCGGCGATCAGGACACCGCGCTTCCAATCGATGGCGATGACCTGGCCGCCGCCCAGCGGCTCCTCGGCCTCGGCCGGCACGATCCGGTGTCCGCGGGCGGCGAGCTCGCGCCGCACGGCGTCGGGAATGCCGGCCTCGGTGGTCACGCCGCCGTCCTCGAAGAACAGGCGCGGGAAGTCCACGGCGGTCTGCGGGTCCATGCCGTAGTCCAGCATGTTCCCGAGCACCTGGGCCTGGCCAACCGGCTGATAGTGGCCGCCCATGACCGCGAAGGAGACGAGGGGCTTTCCGCCCTTGGTGACCATCGCGGGGATGATGGTGTGCATCGGGCGCTTGGCGGGACCGATGCAGTTGGGATGGCCGGGATCGACCACGAAACAGGCGCCGCGATTCTGCAGCACCACGCCGCTTTTCGGCGCCACGCGCGCACTGCCGAAGCCGTAATAGATCGAGTTGATGAAGCTGACCGCGGTGCGGTCCTTGTCGACCACGGTGAGGTAGGTCGTGTCCGGGTGCGGCAGCAACAGGTGCGCCGGCACGTTGCTCATGGCGCGCGCCGGATCGATCGCGGCGGCCAGGCGCTTGGCATGTGCACCCGCCAGCAGCTTCTTCACCGCCACGCGGACGTGCTCGGGGTCGGCGATGTGGCGATCGCGCTCGGCATAGGCCAGCTTGCTCGCCTCGATCTGGGTGTGGAAGCGGTCGGCGGACAGCGGGTCCGCGGCGAGCGGCGATTCGGCGAGGATGTTGAGCAGCAGCAGCGCGGTCAGGCCCTGGCCCGGCGGCGGACATTCCCACACGCGCGTGCCGCGATAGCCGGTTGAGATCGGAGCCGCGTAGTCGCCGCGATGGCGGGCGAAATCCTCATGCGTGTGCAGGCTACCCTCGGCGCGCAGCCGGCGCACGATGTCGTCGGCGATCCAACCGCGATAGAAGGCATCGGCGCCGTCGCGCGCGATCGCCTTCATGGCCCTGGCGAGCGCGGGAAAGGCGATGCGGTCGCCGGCCCTCGGCGCCTTGCCCTTGGGCAGCAGGATGGCGCGCGCGGCGGGATCGGCGCGCAGCCGGTCGACACTGCGGCGCCAGTCGGTGGCGACTTTGGACGCGACCGGGAAGCCTTTGGCGGCGAGCGCGATCGCGGGCTGCAGCAGCCGGTCGATGCCGAGCTTGCCGTGATCGTCGGCGAGGCGGCACCACGCCTCGATCGCGCCCGGCACCGTCACCGAATGCACGCTGTCCGGCGAGATCTGCCCGATGCCGCGATCCAGGAACCACTCGGCACTGGCGGCGGCGGGCGCACGGCCTGCGCCGTTGTAGGCGATGACCTTGTCGCGGCCCTTAGGCGCGATCAGCACGAAGCAATCGCCGCCGATGCCGGTCATCGCCGGCTCGACCACGCCGAGCGCGGCGGCGGCGGCGATGGCGGCGTCCACCGCGTTGCCGCCGGCGCGCAGGATGTCAATGGCGGTGAGGGTGGCGAGGGGATGGGCGGTCGCGGCCGCGCCGCGCTCCGCGATCACCGCGGACCGCCGCGGCTGGTTGAAGTCGCGATCTGGGTGGAACAGGATGAACTCCGTGTGGGCTAGGGCACGATCGGGGCGGCGCCGGAACCCGTCAGCGTCACCGGGCCGCCCGTCGTAGGAGTCACCGTATAGACCACTGCGGTGTCAATCTGATTCGGGCCGAATGTATAGTGGACCGAGATCACGTCGTTGTTCGGCGTGTCGAGCACCTGCCCGCCCTCGGAGATGTTGGTGAAGCCGTCGTTGAACGGGTTGTGCTGCAGCGCGAACGAACCGTTGATCGTGCCGATGAAGGTGCCGCCGGCGTTGAAGGTCACCAGGCCGTTGAACTCGCGGCTGCCCAGGTCGAGGCTGTAGAGGAAATTGTAGGCGCCGCCGGCGCCCGCGCTCGGCGGAGCCGCGATGTCGATGCCGGTGCCGGAGAAGGTGAGCTGCCCGCTTGGCAGGTTGCTGGTGGACTCGTAGCCGAGATCCTGCAGCTGGGGCTCGCCGTAGAGGTCGTCGATGTCCTCGACGAAGGGCATGCCGTCGGCGGTCGGCTGGCCGGACGCGTCGACCAATTGCTTGCCGCCGAGATAGCCGCCTTCGCCCGGGCCGACCAGCGGATCGAACAGGCCGGCGAGGCGGCTCGCCGCTTCTTCATCCAGCCGCTCGGGCTCGGTGATAGTTCCGTCGGGGCTGATCAGCACGAAGAAGCCGGTGCGCTTCAGCACCTTGCTGCCCTTGTCGGACTCGATCAGGATCTGGCTCGGCTTCTTGCCGGCGGAGTTCTGGTCGCCGGTGCCGCTGAGCACGACGATGCAGCCGGTGGAATCGCAATTGCCCTCGGTGGTGGTGCCGCGGATGGTGAGCACCGCGCTCGGCAGCTTCACCTTGGTGCCTTCGGGATTGCTGCGCGCGACGCCGCCGGTCACCAGGCGAAACGCGCCCTGCGTCACCGATGCCGACATGCTCGAAGCCGCATTCTCCGGGTCATAGACGAATTCGTCGATCACAAGCGAGGCGTTCTCGCCCATGGTGATCGCGGTCTGGTCCAGCAGCATGATCTGCAAACGCGACTTGGTAAGTGTGCTGACCGCATCGCCCATCACCACGTCCTCGCCGCTGGCGACCTGATCGACCGTAGTCTGACGGGCGGGGGACTCCAGCTTGGCCTGGCCCTGGACCGCGCCTGTCACGCCGGCGGCATCGCCAAGCTTGGCTTGCGCCGAGAGCGGCGCCAGCCCCAGCAGCAGACCCATGCCCAGCGCCAGATTGCGATACTGCATCGTTCTCATGACGGCCTCGCTTGCCGAACGGCTGCAAATACTTAGCCGAATCCCGGAGCATGAGTTGAGCCACGAATTGGCGGTCAGCGCAAGCCCGCGTTGCGACTGTTCCGGTTGCAGGCTAGGGTCCGGCGGGGGAACGAGGGCGCCAATTCGGGGGGACGTGATGCTCATCACTCGGCTCGCGGCGGCGGTCGCGCTGCTCGGTCCATGGCTGTGCGGGATGGCGAGCGCCGCCGACACGCTGAAGGCCACCATCGACAAGCTGGGCGGCCAGCCCTGCCGGGTCGGCAACCTGACCTGCGTGTCGGTCGAGGTGCCGGTCGACTACCGCGCCAATGCCGGGGCCAAGATCAAGATCGAATATGCGGTCAGCTTCGCCAGCGGCGAGAGCAAGGGCATCCTGTTCTACGTGGTCGGCGGTCCGGGCGGCAGCGGCATCGGCGTCGCGGACGACTACCTCGCCGCGTTCGATGCGCGCCTGACCGAGAACATGGACATCGTGTTCTTCGACCAGCGCGGGGTCGGCCCCGACCACGGCATCGAATGCCCCAAGGCGCAGGGCATCTTCGACCAGACGGACATCAGCGTCGACAAGCCGGACGAGGCGATCGCGGCCGCCAGGAAATTCGCCACCGATTGCCCGGCGGAGCTGAAGTCGCGCGACCTGCTGGGGTTCGTCGATACCGAGACGGCGATCCGCGACCTCGAAGAGTTCCGCCAGAAGATCGGCGCCCCCAAGGTGTGGATCTACGGCGAGAGCTACGGCACGCAATTCTCCCAGCAATACGCGACGCTTTATTCAACGGCGGTCAAGGGCGTGGTGCTCGACGGTGTCGTCGACCTGGCGCTGGACTTCGACGGCTACTACGCGTCCTACACCGAGGCGGCGGAGAAGATCCTGGCGCGGGTCTTCGCCGCCTGCGGCGACATCGCGGCCTGCGCCAAGGACATGCAGGGCGATGCCGCGGCGGTGTACGATGCGTTGGCGGCCAAGGCGCCGGTCGAGATCGACTATCCGCGCGGCGACGGCACCATCGTCAAGCGCAAGCTGACGCCGGCCATGCTGGATGCCAATGCGTTCTACGCGCTGTACGGCCCGGACGACCGCGCGACCTTCCTGCGCGCGCTGGCGGCGGCCTCGCGCGGCGAGCTGCTGCCGATGATGCGCCTCGCCTACTCGAACCTGGCGGTCGATCCGGAGACCGAGGAGGGCGTGGCGGATCCGAACTGGTTCGGCGCCGCGTATTACGCCATCACCTGCACCGACTACGGCGAAGGTACGGCGGACGGCGAAGCGACCGCCCGCGCGGTGATCGAGCGAGCAAAGGCCTTCGCGCCGCGCGCGCCGCGATTGCTGCGCTCCTATTTCGCCGAGCGGCTGGCGTGCGCCTTCTGGCCGAAGCGCGGACCCAACGAGCGGCCGAAGGCCTATGCCGGCGGCGATTTCCCGACCCTCATCCTCAACGCCGACGCCGATCCGATCACGCCGATCACCATGTCGTACGCGATCCTGGACGATGCCAAGAACGGCTACATGGTGGCGATGAAGAACGGGCCGCATGTGATCTGGGGCCGTGGCCTCAGCTGTCCGGACGAGATCGTGTTCGCGCTGATGTTCGACGGCACGACGCCGGAGGAGAAGGAGCAGGTGTGCAGCCAGGAGCTGATCGGCAGCTATACGGCGCTGACGCTGACCGATGCGGCTGCGGCCGGCGATGCCTTCCAGATGGCGCGGGCGGTGGAGACCGAGATCGCGCAATCGCCGGAGCTCGCGGACTGGGACGGCGGCGACCCGCTCGCGGTCGGCTGCGGCTTCGGCGGCGTGGTCGAGGTGAGCGCCGCGGAGGAGGGCACCGCCTACACCTTCACCAAGTGCGCCTGGTGGCAGGGCCTGGTGCTGGACGGCAGCGGCACGCAGATCGACGAGGGCGCGGAGGATGTCGGGCTGACGTTGGACCTGTCCATCAGCGGCGGGCACCAGGGGCAGATCACCTACCGCCACAACACCACGACGGACGCGATGACCCTCACCGGCAGCTACGACGGCAAGACGGTGACGACACCACGCTTAATGCCGTGACGATGAAGGTGTTGTCCTAGGGGGAGCGCAGCGGGCCTAGAACTGGAATCGCTTGCTGACCGCGATGCCGCCGCGGATGTTCTCGAACTCGTAGAGATCGCTGTTCGAATCCTGGCGGTAATATTCGCCGTAGGTCGTCATCAGCAGGCCGTCGAGGAAGCCGGTTTGCTCCTCGCCGATCATGGTCGCGACCGGCACGCCGAGGGTGAGGCGGCCGCGGTAGATCACGTCTTCGCGGTCGTCGCCGACGAACAACGGATCGAGCGCGTCGTAGCGGTCCCACTCGGCCGAGAGGTTGGTCACCAGGAATATGCCCTGACCGATGAGCCAGACGTGGTCGATGTTGAGCCGGTCGCCGTCCAGGCTCTCGAAATCGACCTCGGCATCGAAGCGGCGGTGGGTGTAGGCGAAGGTCAACTTGTGGTCGGCGCCGATATACCAGTCGGTGCCGATCGTGGCGCCGATGTCGAGGCCGCTCTGGATATCCGCTTCCGGATAGTCCGGGGTGCCGTGATAGTCGTAGTCCGCGCCGCCGAGGACGGCGAACAGGTTGATCGGATCGTTGACCCGCCAGTCGTAGCGCACTTGCGGCTGGATGATGTCGACGTAGCTTTCCTCGCCCAGCCACAGGTGGGTGTAGTTGATGTTCGGCGTCACGAACAGCTCGCCGATCTCCAGCCGGATGCCGGCCTGGGCGCCGACGGTCTGGGTGTCGAACTCGTCGAGGTCGATCTGGTCGCCGTCATAGAGCGTGACGTTGGCGAACAGCATGTGGCGGTCCTGGCCCGGCAGGTCATGCTCGACTGACAGGCGGGCCAGCGCCTGGATCGACTGGTCGTCCTCGGTCGGCGCGGCGTTGTTGAGGTTGAAATCGCCGACCACGGTGCGGACCCGGTTCACCTTGTTGCCGCCGGCGCGGTTGCTGTCGAACTGGCCGCCGAGGCTGAGCAGCAGGTTGACCCGGGTGTCCTGCGATTGCCGGTCGATCGCGTCGGCATAGCGCTCGATGTTGGTGCGGAGCTGCGGATCGATGTCCAGCTTCAGCAGGTCCTCGAACTCGTCCTTGGCCTCGCGCAGGTTGCCGAGGCGGTAGAGCACGATGGCGCGTAGGGCGCGGATGTTCGGCTCCTGCGGTGCGAGCAGGGTCAGGCGGTCCAGGGTCGCCGAGGCGCCGAGCAGGTCGCCGTCCTCGATCTGCTTCAGCGCGAAGCGATAGGACAGCATGATGTCGTCGGGGTTCTCCAGCACCTGGTCGTAGGTGACGTCGCCCGAGGGCGGCAGGGTGTCATCCTGCGCTAAGGCTCCGGCCGAGAGGCCGAGCAAGAACAGGGCAACAGCCCCGCAAAGTCCCGTCGCGCCGCGCGCGCTGGTCGGTCCAATGGGCACGGAATCCCCCGTGGGTGCGGCGCCGCTTCCCCCGGCACCAAGCGCGCCCATTATAGGTGCCGATTCCGTGCCGACAACCCAGTCTTGCTGCAAAGTGACGAATTGGATTTCGCGGGTTCGACTTGCATCTCCCTCCCCCAAGTTGGGGGAGGGTAGGGCGGGGGTTGTTCTCTCAAGCGAGGCTGAGCCGAGCGGAACCATCGCCCCCACCCTAACCCTCCCCCCGCCTCGGGGGAGGGAACAGATGTACGATTCAGCTTGCATCGCGGCGATTTCAGGCAAGCCAGCGGATATTCGGCCGGACCATG
>DATEOK010000363.1:0-31886 GCA_035274225.1 Dongiaceae bacterium | reverse complement strand
GGCAGGTTGGGGACGCCGTGGAAGCCGGCGATCTCCGAATAGAGGAAATCGCGCATGAAGAAGTTCTGCGACAGCCGGATGCGGCTGAAGTCTTCGAGCGCTGCCATGGAGCGGGGCTTGCGCATGGTTGCGCCTCAATCGCCGTGCAAGGTCCGCACATCCTAGCGCCTGCGCGGCCGCATCGTAACTGACGCGGACTGGCGCGCGGAGCGGCTAGGATGGTAGGAAGGCCGCGCGCGCCCTTTGGCGATTGGGGACCGATAGCGATGCTGACGAGACGGCCCTTCTGGTTCCTGCGCCACGGCCAGACCGACTGGAACCGCGCCGGCAAGTGCCAAGGCCGCCGCGACGTGCCGCTCAGCATGGCCGGCGAGGCCGAAGCGCATGCCGCGGCGCCGTTGCTCAAAGGCCTCGGCATCAACGCCATCTGCTGCAGCCCGTTGCAACGCGCCCGCGCGACCGCCGACATCATCGGCAAGGCCCTCGGCCTGCCGGTCGTCGACGTGACCGGGCTGGAGGAGATGGACGTCGGCCCCTATGAAGGCGTCGCCGACTACTCGTGGGTTGCCTCTTGGCGTGAAGACACGACGATCAATGGCGTCGAGCCGTTTCCTGCCATGCGCAAGCGCGTGGCCGAAGCGGCCAACCGCGCCCTCGGCAGCGCCAGCCATGTCCTGATCGTCGCGCATGGCGGGGTGTTCTGGGCTTTGCAGCATCTTTGTAAGGCGCCCTTCGCGCCGCTCGGCAACTGCAGGCCAGCTCATGTCGCGCCGGTCGGCGAGACCAGCTGGCGCATCGAGATGCTCACCCAGGCCGCCGAAGTGTGACCACGATCCGCATCCGCGCCGCGACGCCGGACGATCGCGATTTCATGTTTGACCAGGCGGCGCGCCTGGCTTCGGTTGCGGCGCTGCTCTGGCATGCGGAGCGCGATGTCCTGGCGTTCCAGCACCGCTACATAACCGCGTCCTTGGCCCGGCCGGCATCGGAAACCGCCAGCTTCATCGCCGAAGATAAAGCATCGCTGCGTCTCACCAAGGCGCTCCGCTAGCGCTCGGCCATGGTCGGCAGCTTGTCGCTGCTGGCATTGACCTCGGCCATCGCCTTGCGCCAGGCGACGATTCGCTCGGCGCCCATGGGGTGCGTGTTGTTCCAACTCGACAGCGCGTAGCCGTCCAGCTTGGCGAGCACTTCGAAGGTACGGCCGGCGCGCTGCAGATCAATATCGGCCCGCGCCAGCACATAGGCGGCGAGCAGATCGGCCTCGCGCTCCTGCTCCTTGGAAAAGGTCAGCAAGCCGACCCGGCCACCATAGTTCATGCCCATGCCGGCGGCCGCGTCGGCGCCCTGCTGATCGGCGCCGGCCGCCGCCGCCGCGCCACCCAGCAGCAGGCCACCAACGAGCGCGCCGAGCAGAACGCTCCGCGTGCTTTCATCCACATGACCGGCGATCTGGTGGCTCATTTCGTGCGCCATCACCGCGGCGATCTCTTCGTCGCTCTCCAGGTAGTCCAGCAAGCCGTGATGCAGGTAGATCTGGCCGTCCTCGTCGGTGAAGGCATTCACCTCGTCATTGTCGACATAGTGGAAGGTGAAACGGCATTCCTCGGTCTCGGCACGCGCGCAGATTGCTGCGACGCGCGCGGTGAGCTGCCGTTCGAGCCGGCTGATGGTTTCGCGGTAATAGGCGTTGCCGCGCGGGAATTGCGGCAGGCTCGGATTTGCGTCGATCTCCTCAGCCGCCAGCAACGCCTCCCGGTCGCTGACCGGCGGCAGGTCGAATGCTGTGCCGCCGCAGCCTTGCACGGTTAGGCACGACACAACGGCGAGGCATGCGACGTGTGATGCCCTCATTCCCCATCCTCCTCGTCTCCCTCGGGCTGACCCCGCGGTGCAGCAACCTAAGATTGCTTCTTACTCTTTCTATATACTAATGGTAGTGCGACGATGCTGGCAAGATGGAATCGGCCGCACGGCTTGCCTGTCACATCGCAAAGCGCCATAACCCGGCCGTCAGCAGAACGCAGGGGTCGCCGGTGAAATCGAACTCAGCGCAGATTCCGATCCGCAGCCGAGCTGTCGCGGCGGTGATCCTCGCCGGCCGCGGCGAGGCGGCGCGCGTCCTGGTGCTGCAGCGCGCCAAGAACACCTCGCGCGGCCTGTGGAGCCTGGTGATGGGCCGGATCGAGAAAGAAGAGAGCGCGGCCGAGGCGATCCGGCGCGAGATCACGGAGGAGACCGGCATCGCGGTCGAGGCGCTCTACACCACCGGCTGCGTCGACACCTTTTTCAATTCCGGTGCCAACGCGATCGACATGATGCCGATCTTCGCGGCGCCGTTCGCCAAGGAGCCCGAGGTGCGGCTGGATCACGAGCATCTGGCCTATCGCTGGCTGAGCTTCGCGGAAGCAATCGAGACCCTGGCCTATGCCGGCCAGCGCGATGCCCTGCTCCATATCAAGCGCGACTTCGCCGACCGCGAGCCGCCGGAATTCCGGCTGATCCGGGACTGATCGGTTTCATCTCGATTGCGTTCATCTGGATTGCGGGGCCGCGCGCTGTTAGATTGCGGCGGACATCGATTCACCCGGGCCAATGCGCACCCTCTATCATTTTCCGCTGCAACCGCAATCCCGCAAGCTGCGCTTGCTGCTGAAGGAGAAGCACCTCGATTGTGACCTGGTCCTGGAGCGGCCGTGGGAACGGCGCGAGGCGTTCCTGCGCCTCAATCCGGCATGCGAGACGCCGGTGCTGACCGAGGACAGCGGCCTCACCCTCAGCGGCGACTACGCCATCACCGAGTATCTGGAAGAGTCGTACGAAGAGCCGGCCATGCTCGGCCGGGCCAAGGTGGAGCGGGCCGAGGTGCGCCGCCTGATCGCCTGGTTCGACGGCAAGTTCCAGCGCGAGGTCACCCAGCACCTGCTGGAGGAAAAGATGACCAAGCGGCTCTACGGCCGCGGCGGACCCGACTCCAACGCGCTGCGCGCCGGCAAGGCCAACATCCAAGTGCACCTGCACTACATCAGCTGGCTGATCGACCGGCGCAACTGGCTGGCGGGCGAAGAGATCTCCGCGGCCGACCTGACCGCCGCGGCGCACCTGTCATGCCTCGACTATCTGGGCGACGTTCCGTGGGACGAGCATCCCGTGGCGAAGGAGTGGTACGCAAGGCTCAAGTCCCGCCCCAGCTTCCGCCCGCTGCTGGCCGATCATTGGCCCGGCACCAACCCGCCGGCCCACTACGCGAATTTGGACTTCTAGACTCCGCCAACGCCTCACACTCCTCCGTCATTGCAAGGCTTGGCCTTGCCATCCACGAGTTTCAATGGGCCTCGGGCAAACTTGTGGATCCCAAGGCCAAGCACCGTCGGCGTAGGCCGACATTCGTCGGCGGGGGATGACGGAGTGTGGAGCAGCGCGAGCGCGTCACTCGCTCTTGATGTCCAGCTTCTCGATGTTCTTCTGCGCCTCGTTGGCGATTTCGCTGCCGGGCGTCACCTGGATGACGGTCAGCCAGTCGGCGCGGGCGCCTTCGATGTCGCCCTTCGCGCGGCGCAGGTAGCCGCGCTCCAGCAGCGCGCCGGGATGGCTGGGCGAGAGCTTCAGGGCCCGGTCGATATTCTCCGCGGCCAAGTCGAGCGTTTCGAGTTGGCGATAGGCGGCGGCGCGCATGGCGTAGACCTCCGGATCGTCCGGCGTGAGTTCCGCGGCGACGTTGAGATCGTCGAGCGCCTCGAAATACATGCCTGAGGTGCCGTAGGTCATGGCGCGGTCGATCAGCAGCTGGACGTCCTTGGGGTTGAGCTTCAGCCCCTGGTTCTGGGCATAGAGCGCGCGCTGCGGATTGCCGGCCTTGATCCAGGCCTGCCCGGCCTGGCCGAACAATTCGGCGGCAAGCGGCGCTTTCGCCTGCGGCATGGCCTCGGCCACGCGCTCCAGTTCCAGGGCGCCATCCTCCACCGCGCCGGTGCGGATGAGGGCCAGCGCCTTGCAATGCCGCGCGGCATCGCCGCCGCCCTGCCGCTCCCACGCGACGGCACTATCGAGTGCCCCGGCGGGGTCGCGCTCCAGCAGCGTCATGCAGGCCTGGTATTGCGCCTGGTTGTCGAGCGACCAGGCCGGCACCGCGGCCATCAGGCCGATTGTCGCCATACAGAAGAAAAACGTGCGCCAAAAAAACGTCTGTAAGACCAAAGGAGGCATCGCTTGCCAGGGTTCAACTATGCTCTAGTACGGTGGCGAACCATCATTCGGGTGCCGGCAAATTGCAAGTCCGCCAAAGCGCGCATCTATCGACCGTTCCTCTATGAACCACCTGTTCTGCTTCGGATTGGGCTACAGCGCCACCTTCCTGGCGCGGCAGCTGCTGGCGAAGGGTTGGCACATCACCGGCACCTGCCGCAGCCGTGACACGCAAGTGGCGCTGAGCCGCCTCGGCATCGAAGCGCATCTGTTCGATCGCGAGCGTCAGATCGGCAATCTCGGCGCGCTGATGGAACCCGCGACTCATCTCTTGAGTTCGGTGCCGCCGGACGAACACGGCGATCCGGTGCTCGACCTGCATCGCGGAGAGATCGACGCCGCGTCGCAACGCCTCAGCTGGATCGGCTATCTGTCCACCACCGGCGTTTATGGCGACCGCGCCGGCGGCTGGGTCGACGAGATGAGCGCGCTCAACCCGACCGGCGAGCGCGGTCGGCGGCGCGCCGCGGCCGAGCAAGGATGGGGCTCGCTGCATCAGCCGGCGCATCTGTTCCGCCTCGCCGGCATCTACGGGCCGGGCTCCTCGGCACTCGACACCGTGCGCGAGGGCCGCGCCAAGCGCATCGTCAAGCCCGGCCAGATCTTCAGCCGCATCCATGTCGCCGACATCGCGCGCGTGCTGGAAGCTTCGATGGCGCGGCCGCATCCGGGCGCCGCTTACAATGTGTGCGACGACGATCCGGCACCGCCGTCAGACGTCATCGCGTTTGCCGCTGCGTTGCTGAACTTGCCGCCGCCGCCCGAAGTGCCGTTCGAGCAAGCGGATCTGTCGCCGATGGCGCGCAGCTTCTATGACGACAGCAAGCGCGTCAGCAACAGCCGCATCAAGCGCGAGCTCGGCGTCGCCTTGCAGTATCCGAGTTATCGCGTGGGCTTGCCCGCGATCGTTGCAGCAGGCGGCTAGACGAATTCTTCGAGCGTGTTGTCGAGCAACGCGAGATCATCGGCGCGCGACAGGCGATGATCGCCGTCCTTGATGAGCGTCACACGCACGTCGTTGCTGATGAGGCGCTCGGCGAGATCGAGCGAGAGCCGATGCGGCACGTCGGGGTCTGCCATGCCGTGCAGCAGGCGCACCGGGCAGCGGATCCCGATCGGCGCCGAGAGCAGCAGGTGCCGCCGCCCTTCCTCGATCAGCGTGCGGGTGATGATGGTCGGTTCGTCCGAATAAGCGGAGGGCGTTTCGAGGCGGCCGTTGCGATTGAGCCGATCGCGATCATGGTCCGACAGCCGGTTCCAGATCAGCGCCTCGGTGAAATCGGGCGCCGACGCGAGGCCGACGAGCCCGGCGACGCGCTCCGGCCGCGCCAGCGCGGCGAGCAGCATGATCCAGCCGCCCATGCTGGAGCCGACCAGGACCAGGGGCCCATCGGCGACTTGATCGATGACAGCGATCGCATCCTCCGCCCAGGCACCGATCGTGCCGTCCTCGAACCGGCCGCTGGAGGCGCCATGGCCGGAATAATCGAATCGCACGTAGGGCGGCCCGCGCGCGGCGCAGAAGTCGTCGAGGAAGGTCGCTTTGGTCCCCGCCATGTCGGAGCGGAAGCCGGGAAGAAATAAGATTCCTGTGCCATCCCGTGTGCGATCGGTTGCGAGCCGTTTGCGATAGGCGAGCCGCCGACCGGGCAGGTCGAGAAATTGCGGCGCTTCCGTGCCTCGATCGGAATTTCCGGCTGCCAATTCTGTTGCCGCCCTGTTCTCCGGCACGTATGGTGCCGCATCCAAGCCCGAAAATGCCTCTCTGGTTGCTGAATGTCGAGCGACACCTCCGTCCTGCAATCCCGCGGCAAAAGCAAGCCGAACCCCAACGCCCCGACCGTGCTGCATCTGGTCAGCCGGCTGGATGGCGGCGGCGGATCGCGCCTGGCGATCGACCTGTCGAGCGGCCTGGTGGAATCGGGCGGGCGGGCACTGATCGCCTATGACGGCGAAGCCACCTCGACCTACGAGCTGTCGCGCCACAAGATCATGCCGATCTCGGAATCGCTGACCAGCCGCAATCCGATCTCGGGCTACAACGTGACACGCCGCCTGGCGCAGGTGATCCGCGACCAGAAGGTCGACATGGTGCACGCGCAGAACGCGACGCTGGCGGCGGTCGGGGAAGCCGCCGCGCGCAAGGCCGGCGCCAAGATGATCACCACCTTCTGCGACGGTCCGGGGGAAGTTGCGACGCTGTCGAAGAAGACGCGCACCGCGCTGCTCAACTCGGACCATGTGCTGACGCTGTCGTATCTCACCGCGAACCTGTTGTCCGAAGCGCTGCCGGACCTGCGCGAGCGGGTGAGCGTGGTGCCGTACGGGGTCGATCTCACGCGCTATGATCCGCAGCGCGTGACGCCGCAACGCATGATCCAGATGGCGCAGACCTGGCGCCTGCCTGACGACAAGCCGGTGCTCATGCTGCCCGCGCGCTACATACCGCAGAAGGGCCATGCGCTGCTGCTGGAAGCGCTGACCGAGCTCAAGGACATCGACCTGCGCTGCCTGTTCGTCGGCCCCAAATCGGATGGCGGCGCCTATCGCGAGCAGCTGGCCAAGCTGGTCAAGATGATGGGCCTGGAGGACCGCATCTTCCTGGCGGACGAGTGCCGCGACATGCCGGCCGCGCTGATGCTGGCGGACCTGGTGGTGGCGCCGTATCTGACGCCATCCACCTACAACCGCGTGGTGATCGAGGCGCAGGCGCTGGGCCGGCCGCTGGTGGTCAGCGATTTTCCCTGCGCGCGGGAGCTGGTCGAAGGCAGCTCGATGGCCTGGCTGGTGCCGCCAAACGACGCACCGGCCCTGGCCTGGGCGATCCGCGATGCCCTCAACCTGCCGTCGGAAGAGCGGCAGGCTCGCACCACGCAGGTGGTCGAGAACCTGCAGCGCCGATCCGACCGCGATTGGATGCGGCGGCGCGTGCTCGGCATGTATTGGGATATCTCCGGCAAACCCGGCGCCCCGTTCTAGGGTCCCGCTCGGAACCCTCGCCCGTCACCTTTGTTACCAACAGAGCCCGCCGGATTGCCGCGAGGTGCGAACCATGATCCGCAAGCTCAAGTCAGGCGAATACCGCCTCTATTCCCGCAAGGTGAACCCCAAGACCGGGAAGCGCCGCAACCTCGGCACGTTCGGGTCGCGCGCGGCGGCGGAAAGGCACGAGCGGCAGGTGCAGTTCTTCAAGCGCCGCGGCTGAACGCCGGCACAACAGCTGAGGAGAGCAGGATGGCAACCGCACGGCAGAAAGCCGCCGCCCGCAAGACTGTCCGCAAGGCGCGCAAAAAAGCGCGCACGACCAAGAGCGCGACGCGGCGAGCGTCCGCACACAGCAAGACCACATCGCGCGCGAAGACGAAAACCAAGGCACGCGTGCGCGCCAAGACGGCGAAAGCCAAGCCGCGCGCAAAGCAGACAGCGCGGCGGCGCACCAAAACGGCGGCACGCCGACGCGGATTCTTCCACATCGAAGTCCAACCAAGGGAGGCGTTCATGGAGTTCAAGACCCAGGAAATCGGCAGGGACGGTGCCATCGAGCGTGTCGCCGGCAAGCGCGCCGGCGGATCCTGGAGCACCCAGGAATGGCTGATCGCCAAGGACCAGGCGCATGTCGAACGCGGCCTGCTGATCGGCGACACCGTCAACGCACGGCGGGTGCTGACCATGCTCGGCTCCGAGCCCCGGCATATCAAGGCCGACCGCTTCACCATCCACGGCCATACCGGCATGCCGGCTGACGTCAGCCCGACCCTGGCCCCGCGCCGGGCCGGCCTCACCAACGTCCAGGCCCCGCAGAAGGGGCGCAAGTGGAGTTGAGCCATGGCGGCCCGAGGAAAGACACCTGGGCGCAAGACGGCACGGCGTAAAACGGCGGCGCGCAAGGCGCCCGCACGCAAGGGCACGAGCCGCTGGTCGGCGCGTGTGATCAAACACAGCAATGCGCTGGACCTGGAGAAATCGGTGTTCAAGTCGACCGACCCGCACCGGATCGCCCTGTCCCTGAAGCGTTCCGCCGAGCGCAGCAGGCGGCGCAAGGCGACGCCCTACCAGTCCGCCATGTCGATGCTGAACTTCTATATCAACCGGGCCGGCCGGGGTCTGCCGCAGCACAAACTTCGGGTGTTGGAACGGGCGAAGAATGAGCTGCGAAAGGTGTTCGGCCGCGCCTGATCCAGACGGCCAACCACCTTGCGCCGAAATTACCGTTTGATCACACGAATTGTGTCAGAAGCAATCCGCCGGCTGTTCTGGCCGCAGCACAGCAGTTAGTGTGTATGCGGGAGTCGACGAATGGCAGACCGAGTGAAGCTCGCTATCGCGGTCGACGTTCTTGGCGGCTATTTGGGCCCGCACGAACCGGCAATCGGCCTGCGAGGTGGTTTGTGAGGCCGCTGGCCAAAGCCGCGACCTACGCGCTGCTGGCGGTATGGTCGTTCGTCTGCTTGTTTCCGGTCTACTGGGTGGCCATCACGTCGATCAAAGGTATCGAGGACATCGACCGGCCACCGGGTTACGTGCCCTTCCTGGACTTCTCGCCTTCGCTCGACGCATGGCGATTTATCCTGTTTGAGCACAACGAAAATCTTGTTTCGCGTTTGGTCAATTCGGCATTGATCGGCAGCATCGCGACGATCTTGACCCTCGTCGTCAGCGGCATGGCCATTTATGGACTTACGCGACTTCATTCCGGCGTCCGATGGTCTGCTCTTCTCGGTGTTGTTTTCCCTTTGGGATTTGGCGCCGCTTCCGTGCTTATTTCAGGCAGAATTTCTCTGACGGCCTTGCTGGTGGGCGCCCTTGCCGGCGGCGCGCTTGCTTTCAGGCTCCGCAGATGGGGGCCGGTCACCTCGGTGTCCGCTACCACATCCACGATGTTGGCAACCCGAGTGCTTCCTCCGGTCGCGCTGGTTCTGCCCCTTTATGTGCTGGCGCAGGCAACGGGAACGCGCGACACATTGGCGTTGATGATCTTCGTTTATACGGCCATCAACATTCCTGTGGCCACGTGGCTTCTCCTGCCGGTACTGGGGTCCGAGGCAACAGAGCAGGAAGAAGCGGCACAACTTGACGGCGCTTCGCACTTGAGAACTTTCTTCACCATTCTCCTACCCATGGTGCGCGCTGGTGTCGTTGCGACCGGCTTGATCGTGTTTCTGATGTGTTGGAACGAGTACCTTTTTGCCGCTTATCTTACGGCTGACAATGCCCTTACGTTGCCCCCGTGGGCCGTGGGCCAGCTCTCAATGAAGGAAGCCCAGGTGGGCGGCGGGGCGGAGGAATTGGCTCACCTTTCGGCGGCCACCATTGTCATGATATTTCCCACGATCGTGTTTGCGGCTTTTGCTATGCGACACCTGAGCCGCACGGCGGCGCGAAGATAGTCAATCCCGCAGTGGTTAAGGTTGAGCCCGGGACCGGGAAGGGCCCGCCTTGCCAAGGGAAACCTCCATCTGTATAACCGCGCGTCCGGCGGAAACCGCCTCTGGGCCATGTATGGGCATGCCCAAGCGCCATCGCCGTAGTTAACCTATTGAAGGAAAATGAAAATGCCCAAGATGAAGACCAAGAGCAGCGCCAAGAAGCGCTTCAAGCTCACCGCCTCCGGCAAGGTGAAGTTCAAGCCCGCCAACAAGCGCCACGGCCTCGTTAACCGGCCGAAGCAGATGAAGCGGCAGAGCCGTCGCGACGAAGTGATGTTCGAGGGTGACGCGAAGAAGGTGATTCGCTTCTTCCTCCCCAACGGCCTCTAAACTTCCAGCGCGACGGAGATAAATCATGGCACGTACCAAACGCGGCGTTACCACGCATGCGCGGCACAAGAAGGTCCTCGACATGGCCAAGGGCTATGTCGGCCGGGCCAACAACAACTACCGTATTGCCCTCGAGAAGGTCGAAAAGGGCCTGCAATACGCCTATGACCACCGCCGGCTGAAGAAGCGGGACTTCCGCGGCCTGTGGATCCAGCGCATCAATGCCGGTGCGCGCGAGCACGGTTTGACCTATTCTCAGTTCATCAATGGCGTGAAGCGCGCGGGGATCGATCTGGACCGCAAGGTTCTGTCGGATCTGGCGATCCGGGAACCGGCGGCGTTCGCGGCCATTGCAAAGCAGGCGCAAGAGGCACTCAAGAAGGCATAAGGGGCGCAATGCTGGCGGGCTGCGTTCGGCGATACATTATCTTAGTACCGCTGGCCGCTGCCCTGGCCTTGCTGGGGTGCGACAACTACAAATCCGACATCGCAGCCGTCAAACGCGCCAAGACCTTGCCCGGCCAGACCAACGAGGAACTCGTGATGGACCTGGCCGGGGCCCGTGCCACGATCGAGTGGACGGCCGAGAAGTCCAAGGTCTACGATAGCGACGACATCATCGCCGTGACGGCGGAGATCAACCGGCTGGGCCAGTTCGGGCAACGCAGCAAGGTGGAACTGGTGTATCTGAACAACCGCCAGACCAAGAAAGTCTCGTTCGAGGAGTTGCGCCTGAACGGCCAGCGCCAGGACCTGCTGTCCGGCGCCCTCAACCTCATGCTCCTGGATCAGTTTAAGCTGCAGCTGCAATAGCCGGCCGACCATAACGACTTATGGAGGGGAGGCCGGACTTGCTCCGAGCCTCCCCTTCTCGTATCTGGATGGCGCGAAAGTTAAGGATGGGATCGATGCAACATCTGAGTGGGCTCAAGGACAAGTGGCTGGCGGCGATTGCCGGCGCTGGAGCCCTGGAACAGCTGGAGAACCTCCGGGTCGAGGCGCTGGGCAAGAAGGGCGAGGTCACCAACCTCATGAAGACCCTGGGCAGCCTGACGCCCGAGGAGCGCAAGAGCGCCGGCCAGTCGCTGAACCAGCTGAAGGACGCCCTGACCGAGGCGATCGAGGCACGCAAGGCCGCCCTGCAGGACGAGGCGCTGAACCAGCGGCTGCGGACCGAGACGCTGGACATGACCCTGCCGGCGCGGCCGGAGACCGAGGGCCGCCTGCACCCGATCAGCCAGACCATCGACGAGATCGTCGCCATCTTCGGCGAGATGGGATTCGAAGTCGCGGAAGGTCCGGACATCGAGGACGATTTCAAGAACTTCACTGCGCTCAACATGCCGGCCGACCATCCGGCGCGGCAGATGCAGGACACCTTCTATCTGCCGAAGAAGCCGGGCGAGGCGGAGGCGATGGTGCTGCGCACCCACACCTCGCCGGTGCAGATCCGCACCATGATGTCCAAGAAGCCGCCAATCCGCGTGATCTGCCCGGGCCGCACCTACCGCTCTGACTCGGACATGACCCATACGCCGATGTTCCATCAGGTCGAGGGCCTGGTGATCGACGAGGCCACCCACATGGGTCACCTCAAGGGCTGCCTGATCGATTTCGTGCGCGCCTATTTCGGCATCGATGACCTGCCGGTGCGCTTCCGCAACTCGTTCTTCCCCTTCACCGAGCCGTCGGCGGAGGTCGATATCGGCTGCGACCGCTCGGGCGGCGAGCTGAAGCTGGGTCAAGGCAAGGACTGGCTGGAGATCCTGGGCAGCGGCATGGTGCACCCGAAGGTGCTGGCGAATTGCGGCATCGATCCCAACAAATACCAGGGCTTCGCCTTCGGCATGGGGATCGAGCGCATCGCGATGCTGAAATACGGGATCCCCGATCTGCGCACCTTCTTCGACGCCGATCTGCGCTGGCTGAAGCATTACGGGTTCGTGCCGCTCGACGTGCCCTCGATGACCGGGGGGCTGACGCGATGAAGTTCACGCTGAAGTGGCTGAAGGAACATCTCGACACCAAGGCCGATGTCGGGACGATCGCGCGCACCCTCACGATGATCGGGCTCGAGGTCGAGCATATCGAGGACCGCGCCAAGGATCTGGCGCCCTTCACCATCGGCTACGTGGTCGAGGCGGTGCAGCATCCGAACGCCGACAAGCTGCGCGTCTGCAAGGTCGATACCGGTAACGGCGTCGTGCAGGTAGTGTGCGGCGCGCCCAACGCGCGCACCGGCATGAAGGGTGTGTTCGCGCCGGTCGGCAGCCACATCCCGGGCACCAAGCTCGACCTCAAGAAGGGCGTGATCCGCGGCGTCGACTCCAACGGCATGCTGTGCTCAATGCGCGAGATGGGCCTCGGCCAAGACCATGACGGCATCATCGATCTCGCTGCCGATGCGCCGCTGGGCCAGAGCTTCGCCGCCTACATGGGCTATGACGACCCGGTGTTCGAGATCAAGCTGACCCCGGACCGCGCCGATTGCCTCGGCGTGCACGGCATCGCGCGCGACCTCGCCGCCGCCGGGCTCGGCACCCTGAAGCCGTTCGACCAGACGCCGATCAAGGGCACCTTCGAGCCGCCGATGAAATGGCAGCGCACCGATGTCGGGCACGCCTGCCCGCTTGCAGTCGGACGCTATTTCCGCAACGTGAAGAACGGCCCCAGCCCGCAGTGGCTGCAGGAGCGGCTGATCGCCATCGGTCTGCGCCCCATCTCCGCGCTGGTCGACATCACCAACCTCGTCACCTACGACCTCAACCGGCCGCTGCACGTGTTCGACGCCGACAAGGTGACGGGCAACCCCACCATGCGCATGGCCCGCGCAGGCGAGAAGGTGCTGGCGCTCGACGGCTTCGAATACGAGCTGGAGCCGGGCATGGTGGTGATCGCCGACGACCATCGGGTAGAGGCGATCGGCGGCATCATGGGCGGCGAGCTCTCCGGCGTCACCGCCGAGACGCGCAACGTGTTCCTGGAAGCGGCGCTGTTCGACGCGGTGGTGACTGCGCGCACCGGCCGCAAGCTCGGCATCAACTCCGACGCGCGCTACCGGTTCGAGCGCGGCGTCGATCCCGAGTCAGCCGACTGGGGCATCGAGGTCGGCACCCGCCTGATCCTCGAGCTGTGCGGCGGCGAAGCGAGCCACGTCACCCGCGCCGGCGAGCGGCCGGAGTGGCACCGCGTCGTCGGCTACCGGCCGGAGCGCTCGGGCACACTGGGCGGCGTCGAGGTGCCGGCGAGCCGGCAGAAGGAGATCCTGTCCACCCTCGGCTTCGGCGTCGAAGAGACCAGCGCCGAGCAGTGGCGCGTGACGCCGCCGTCCTGGCGCCTGGATGTCGAGGGCGAAGCGGACCTGGTCGAGGAAGTGATCCGCCTCAACGACTACGACAACATCCCGGTGGTCTCGCTGCCCAAGCTGTCAGCGCTGCCGCATCCGGCGGTCACGCCGCAGCAGCGCCGCGTGCCGATGGCCAAGCGCTTGCTGGCGACACGCGGACTGCTGGAAGCCGTGACCTTCAGCTTCATGCCGAGCGCAGTGGCGAAACTCTTCCAGCCCAAGGGCGCGAATGCGCCGCTGGTGATGCTGGCCAACCCGATCAGCGCCGATCTCGACGCCATGCGGCCGTCGATCCTCGGCAACCTGCTGATGGCGGCGGCGCGCAACGCAGCGCGCGGCTTTGCCGACATCGGCTTGTTCGAGGTCGGCCCGTCCTATCTCGACGAGACCGAGAAGGGACAGATCCTCTCCGCGACCGGCGTGCGGGTCGGGCTCCATCGCCCGCGCCACTGGGAAGGCAAGCCGCGCAGCGTCGATGCGTTCGATGCCAAGGCCGATGTGCTGGCGCTGTTGCAGACCTTCGGCGCGCCGGTGGACAACTTGCAGGTCCTGCCCGAAGCGCCGGGCCACTACCATCCCGGCCGCTCGGCGGTCCTGCGCCTCGGCCCCACCATCCTGGCGCAGTTCGGCGAGCTGCATCCCAACGTGCTGAAGGCCTGCGACATCAAGGGGCCGGCGGTCGGCTTCGAGGTGTTCCTCGACCGCATTCCGCTGCCGCGTTCCAAGGGGCCGGCGCGGCAACTGCTCGACGCCTCGCCGTTCCAGCCGCTGGAGCGCGACTTCGCGTTCCTGGTCGATGCGACAGTGCCGGCCGACAAGCTGACCCGCGCCGCCAAGAGCGCGGACAAGGCTCTCATCACCGAGGCCAAGGTGTTCGACCTGTTCCAGGGCGGCGCGCTGCCCGAGGGCAAGAAGTCGATCGCCTTCTCGGTGACGATCCAGCCGCGCGAACGCACGCTGACCGACCAGGAGATCGAAGCGCTGACCGCCAAGATCGTCGCAGCGGTGAACAAGGCGACGGGCGGGGAGCTGCGGAAATAGCGCTTACTACTTCTTATCTGCAGCAGCCGTAAGTCTGTCTATGATCCCTAGAGCGGTGCCAGCAAGATCTGGTGGCAATGGCACGTTGTCTGAGTGAGACTGGCCGCCGAAAAACTTTGCGACCATTTCCCTTTTGATCTCATTGCTTTCCGCCCGAGTGAGGCTGGCAAGAAATGGATCGAGTGAGGCAATTTCGAGCTCTCGTTGGCGAAATTGCGAAGTGGCCCTCTGATGCACAAATGCCTGATATCCGCCGAAGGTTGCGAGTAGCAGAAACGGTGTACTCACTAGGAACTGACGTGCTACCGTTGCCCAACTAAGCTCCTTGTCGTATGTGTACCAGAAGGCAACCAAGCCAAATAAGATCCAGCAGAGCAGCGCTCCTACTGCTGTGCCAGACCAGAAGCGAAACGCCACGCGGGCACTATTCGCCTGTGCTTGGTAGCCATGGACCATTCCGTGTTCGCCGATTAGACCAACGATCTTTTCGGCATCGGCGTGGAGCTGAGTAATTTGTTCGATTTCATATCTGGCGTTTGCATCGATTTTCGAAAGCATGTCTGCCGCATGTTTCGATGTACCGGCCGACCAGGATTCGAACTTCTGCTGCCGCGCATCAGACTCAGTCTTGTGGGAATCTGTTATTTCCTTAAGAGTCGCGGCATGCGATTCCAAACGCGCTCGCTCCGCGCTGGAGAATTCCGCTTGTCGTACCGCCTGACTGTCGGAGAACTGCCTCTGGAAGTCGGCGATAGCTGTATCCAACCGCGGCTTCTGCTGGTTTATATCTCCCGTTACAGCCTTCGTGGTTTCCTGCAGCTTCTTGATTTCAGCAGCCAGTCCTCGAAGTTGTTCCGCTAGCTTTTGCCCATCAGCATCCAGCCGCTTCCGCTGCTCTGTAATTCGTCCGGATATTTCATCCAAGCCTTGCTGTTTGTAGGGGACAGGCAAGCCAAACGTACTTGGCACGACACCATCGAGCTTGTTGTTAGCCTCTTGGAGATGCCGCAATTCTTTATTGTTCAAGTAATTCTGCATCTCGCCTCGAACGGCCTTGAGAGCGTTGCGCGCCGTCTCCAGCACGCCCGGCGTAAGTAGCGCTGGATCAGACTGCTTAAAGGCACTTCCGAGGTACTCGATCACTAGCTGAAGCCTCTCGAGCGCGTCGAGAGCCTGCGGGTTGCCGCTTGCGGCGGGTGCAACGATGGCCAACATTTCTTGGGATTTGCTTAGCTCACCAAAGACACCGTGTGATCTCATTTTATCTGCGTGCTCGCCCATAGCCTTCACCCGACGAAGGAAGAAAATGGCAGCATAGAAACTATCCGAATAATTGCAATTGCAGCTTGCAAGACGGGCTGGCGGAAAGCGACTGCCCCAGCCAATTGAGCGCATCGAGGCTCGTGCCCTGGGAGCTGGCTAAGGCCGAGGCTGGTTGACCACATTTCGGTTAATGAGGTCCTCCGCCAGGAACTGGCTGGCGCGCTTCCAGGCGTTGTCGTCGTCGCCGCGGAAGGTGATGGTGCGATCGTAGACGACCTGGTCGGTTTGCAGGTCGGCGATCTGCGCCTTTCCGAACTGGACCAGTGTGCTCATCTTGTGGATGCCACCATAGAGCAGCAGGCGGGCGCCGGATTGGCGCGCCGCGTCCGTCAGCGACTCAGCGTCCATCTTGCCGGCGGAACAAGGTGGCTTCGCGCAGGCGAGCACGACGATCTGGTATTTGCCGGTGGCCGAGAGCTCGTCGCCGAGCAGCCGGGTGAAGTTCCTGAGGCGCTCGGCATGCGCGGCGGCCTGGTCCTTGGTCTCGCCCGAGCTATCGAGATAGTCGAAGTCGGCGATCGCCAGCATGACGGGCTCAACGGCCTGCACCGACGATGATGTCAGCAGGCACCCGATCGCGAGAGCGCCGAGCCATCGCAGCTGCTGACAGGCGCGTCTCATCTAGCGGACCAGATTCTCTTTCATGAGTTCGGCGACCAGGTATTTCGCGGCCTGACGCCACGCTTCGTCATTATCGTTGCGAAAGGCGATGTTGCGATCGAAGACCAGCCGGTCGGCTTCCAGGTCCACGACCTCCGCGTTGCCGTACTGGACCACCGCATTCATTTTCTGGATGCCGCCAAACACCAGCAGCCGCGCGCCGACCGCCTTGGCCTTGGCCAGCAGCTCGGCGGGATCGGTTCGCCCGGCCGAGCACGGCGCAGGGTCGCATTCCAGCAGGACGACCCGGTAGCGGTCGCTCTGATCCAGCCCCTCGCGCACTTGCTGCACCAGTGTGCGCAAGCGCTCGGCGGCGACCCGCTCCTGCTCCATCACGCCGCCGGTGGGGTCGATATAGTCGAAGTCGGCCACCGCGACGGCGACCGGCTCCACCGCGACGGCGGGATGCGACGCGAACGCGAACGCGCACGCGAGGCCAAGCGGACCCAGGATCGACCGAGATTGCATGTGGCGCGGACCGCCCGATTTGTGGACACTCGGGCCAATTCGACTCCGCTCGCCGCCGCCCCGTCTATTGGCCGAAAGCACGAGATTTGCCCCAAAGGAGCGTTCCTTCATGATCGAAGCCGGCATCCTTCTGCTGCTTTGCCAGCTGGCGGGCGAAAGCCTGGTCCGGGCGCTCGACATTCCGGTGCCGGGACCGGTCCTCGGCGCCGTCTTCATGCTCGGCTTCCTCACCCTCCGGCGGCGCGTGCCGGATCATCTGGGCCGGACCAGCCATGACCTGCTGGCGAATTTCTCGCTGCTGTTCGTGCCGGCGGGCGCCGGCATCATCCTGCACGCTGCCCGGCTGGAGGCGGAGGCGGTCGCGCTGCTCGCGGCCCTGATCGGCTCCACTGCGCTCACCATCGCGGTGGCGGCGCTGGTGTTCGTCGGGGTCGACCGGCTGGTGAGCGGAAAGGCCGAGCAGGAATCCGGTGCATGAACCCGCAGCTCGATCAGCTCTGGGTCTATCTTCAGGCCAACCCGCTCGGCTGGCTGACGGCGACGCTGATCGCCTATTGGGTCGGCGTCCGGGTGCAGCGCGCTGCCGGCGGGCGGCCCTATGTCAACCCGGTCGCGATCGCGGTGCTGTTGCTGGTGGGATTGCTGGCCGTCACGGGCACGCCGTACCAGACCTATTTCGAGGGCGCGCAGTTCGTGCACTTCCTGCTCGGGCCGGCGACCGTCGCCCTCGCCATCCCGCTGTACGAGAACTGGCCGGCGGTGAAGCGCAGCCTGGTCCCGATGATCGCGGCGCTACTGGCCGGAACGATCACCGCCGTGGCCAGCGCGGTCGGCATCGCCTGGGCGCTTGGCGCCTCGGCGGAATCGCTGGTCTCGATTGCGCCCAAGTCGGTGACGACGCCGGTCGCCATGGGCATCGCGGAGAAGCTGGGCGGCATCCCTTCCCTCACCGCAGTGCTGGTGATCCTGACCGGCATCACCGGCGCGATCATCGCAACGCCGCTGCTCAACGCGCTGGGCCTCAAGGACTGGCGGGCGCGCGGCTTCGCGGTCGGCGTCGCGGCGCATGGCCTCGGCACCGCGCGGGCGTTCCAGGTCAACGACCTTGCCGGCACCTTCGCCGGCATCGGCATGGCGCTGAACGCGCTCGCGACCGCGATCCTGGTGCCGGTGCTCTGGCACTGGTGAAACGAGACGCGCGGCCCTGTAAGGACCGCGCGCTGGTGTTCAAGGCGTTGACTCAGTTGGCGGGCTTCACCGTCATCTCATCCCCAACGGTGGGCACCGCGACCTTGATCTTCTTGCAGCTGACTTCCACCGTCTCCTCCACCGTCTTGCGCAGCTTGCCGTCCTTGTCGGCGACGTTGAAGTGGAAGGTCAGTTTCTGTTTGGCGGGCTCCGCATTCGGCTGGGTGGTAAAGCCGCCCATCTTGTGCCAGTTCATCTCGTAGGTAGCAGTCACGTTGCGGCTGCCCTTCCCCTGAAGGTTCAGGGTCGTGATGGCGGAGAGGTAGTGCGGACCGACGAACAAGGCCTTGCCGTAGAATTCGCGGATCGTCTCCATGTAGCCGTGAAGCTTCAGCTCCGACGGGCACAGGAATTCGCCGTCCTGCACGACCTTCGCCGGCTCGATGCGCAGCGCCGCCTTCTTGATGGTCGGCGCCATCTCCCGGCCCTCGCGCGGCGGCGGGCCCTTGGTCTCGCTCTTGGAGCGGGGACGCGGCCGTTCCAGCGCCATGCACGTGATCTTGACCGGCGCCATCACGCTGCCGGAGTCCGAATTGCTGATCGAGTCGTCGTAGGCGATGATGCGATAGGCTTGGTGATGGATGAAGGACACGCCGGTCTTCAAGAATTTCTCGCGTGCCGCGCCGCTCGTCGCCGTCAGCCGTTCGTTGCACAAATCGACGGGAGACGTCCGTTCGTTGCGGATCTTGGTCGGATCGGGGTCCAGGTAGGAAGCTGTGATCCGGTATTTGCTCCATTTCTCTTCGACGGTGGTGTGCACCGTGTACCGTCTGAAGTAATCCGAGTCGTACTTCCCTGGGTAGATGTAGATCCCCATCGTGCGCCACCTGTTGGACCGTGCCGAAACAACATACTCGAGCTTCTCGGTCTCCACCGTCTCGTAGGGACTCTTGCTGCTCGGCCCGTCCACCTTGATCTCGGCCATGGAGCCGACTGCGATCTCAATCCGCTCGGCGGCCTGCGTCGTTCCGGCGGCGGCGACCAGCCCCGCCGCAAACATGCCCATCATCAGCGTCCGCAACCTCATGACACGCTCCACTTTCGTTGTGAGACCATCTTGCTGCTGGGTCGCGGCACGCGGTGTCCGGTTTGGACACGGCGACGTGAAGGTGCGATCGGTCACAGCGCAAACGCGGGGCGCCCAAACGGGAAGCGGCCCGCCTGGAGGGAACAGGCGGGCCGCTGGGGGCTGGGCTTTGGAAGGGTGGGGTGAACCCTTCGCTCACTCCGTCGCGCCGACCGTGGGCGCGGTTCTCACCGCCGGGCCAGGGTGTGCGCACCGTCACAGGCGAAATTGGCCGACACATGGCCAATCCATTGAAAAAGCGGGCAAATCGCCCCGTTGATCTTGCCCGCCTCAGCCCCTATGGTGCGGCGCCTTTACGTTTTCCACAGCCGGCCAAATGACCGACCTCGCCCACATCCGCAATTTCTCGATCATCGCCCACATCGACCATGGCAAGTCCACGCTCGCCGACCGCCTGATCCAGGCCTGCGGCGGCCTCACCGACCGCGAGATGAAGGAGCAGGTGCTCGATTCGATGGACATCGAGCGCGAGCGCGGCATCACCATCAAGGCGCAGACCGTGCGCCTCACCTACAAGGCCAAGAACGGCGAGACCTATCAGCTGAACCTGATGGATACGCCCGGCCACGTCGACTTCGCGTACGAGGTCAGCCGGTGCCTGGCCGCCTGCGAAGGCTCGCTGCTGGTGGTGGATGCCAGCCAGGGCGTCGAGGCGCAGACCCTCGCCAACGTCTATCAGGCGATCGACAACAATCACGAGATTGTGCCGGTCCTCAACAAGATCGACCTGCCCGCCGCCGAGCCCGAGCGCGTCAAGCAGCAGATCGAGGATGTGATCGGCATCGACGCCAGCCACGCGGTTGAGATCTCGGCCAAGACCGGGCTCAACATCGGCGACGTGCTCGAGGCGGTGGCGGAGCGGCTGCCGGCACCGAAGGGCGACGAGACCGCGCCGCTCAAGGCCATGCTGATCGACAGCTGGTACGACGCCTATCTCGGCGTCATCATCCTGGTGCGGGTGGTCGACGGCAAGCTCAAGGCCAAGCAGCAGATCAAGATGATGTCCAACGGCGCCACCTATGACGTGGAGCGCGTGGGCGTGTTCACGCCGAAGGCGGAGACCGTCGCGGACCTCGGCCCCGGCGAGGTCGGGTTCCTGACCGCCGGCATCAAGGCGGTGGCGGACTGCAAGATCGGCGACACGCTGACCGAGGAGCGCCGCCCTGCGGCGCAAGCCCTGCCCGGTTTCAAGCCCAGCGTGCCGGTGGTGTTCTGCGGCCTGTTCCCGGTCGATGCCGCGGACTTCGAAAGCCTGCGCGACAGCCTCGCCAAGCTGCATCTCAACGACGCTAGCTTCCACTACGAGATGGAGACCAGCGCGGCGCTCGGCTTCGGTTTCCGCTGCGGCTTCCTCGGCCTCCTGCATCTCGAGATCATCCAGGAGCGGCTGGAGCGCGAGTTCAACCTCGACCTCATCACCACCGCGCCGAGCGTCGTCTACAAGATCCACCAGATCGATGGCTCCCTGATGGAGATGCACAACCCGGCGGACATGCCGGACGTGATGAAGATCGACCACATCGAGGAACCGTGGATCAAGGCGACGATTCTGGTGCCGGACGAGTTCCTGGGCGCGATCCTGAAGCTGTGCGAGGACCGGCGCGGCATCCAGACCGACCTCACTTATGCCGGCAACCGCGCCATGGTGGTCTACAAGCTGCCGCTGAACGAAGTGGTGTTCGACTTCTACGACCGCCTGAAATCGATCAGCAGCGGCTATGCCAGCTTCGACTATCACCTGGAGGATTACCAGGAAGGCGACCTGGTGAAGTTGAATATCCTGGTGAATGGCGATCCGGTCGATGCCCTGTCCTGCATCGTGCACCGCAGCCAGGCGGAAGCGCGCGGCCGCACCTTGTGCGTGAAGCTGAAGGACCTGATCCCGCGCCAGCTGTTCAAGATCGCAGTGCAGGCGGCGATCGGCGCCAAGGTGATCGCGCGCGAAACCATCAGCGCCCTGCGCAAGGACGTGACCGCCAAGTGCTACGGTGGCGACATCAGCCGCAAGCGCAAGCTGCTGGACAAGCAGAAGGAAGGCAAGAAACGGATGCGGCAGTACGGCAATGTCGACATCCCGCAATCGGCCTTCATCGCCGCCCTCAAGATGCACGACAATTGAGGCGGATTGGGCCGTCGGCTATTCGACGTGCTTCTTGCCGAGGCCGATGCAGAGCAGGCCGATGATGCCGACCACGACCCAGGCCGGCTGGACCAGGATGATGTAGAGGCCGTTCCACAGGCTGGTCCACATGTAGCGCTGCAGCCAGTTGACGCTGGCCGGCAGGAACTTGTACCAGACATCGTACAGCGAGAGGCCGCCGCCGACGCCGATCATCGCGTAGTAGACACTCGCGAAGGCGAACAGGCAGGCGACAGCGATCAGGGCGAACCCGGCGATGCGCAACGGCGACATGGCCGGGAGTATAGCGCGGGTCAACCGATTCGGCACCTGTCTCGTCGTGGTCCGACTCGGCACGATTTTAAGGAAAATCGACCTTTTTCAGCGGCCTAGCCGAGCCGGAGGGCGGTCAGCCCGGCCAACTTCGGGTGTTGCGTTGCGCGGCCCCGTTGGCTAGGTTCCGCGCCGTTCCAGGCGGATTGCGGAGGGATGGCCGAGTGGTTGAAGGCGCGCGCCTGGAAAGTGCGTATACGGCCAAAAACCGTATCGTGGGTTCGAATCCCACTCCCTCCGCCATTACGCATTCCGGCAGCATCCGGTGAGGCAGTCGTCGCGTCCGCTGTGGGTCACAAGCAGACCTTATCCACTAGCGGACGGCATGTCCGCTATAGCGCGGAGATCGGACGTCTGGGCCAGGCGTCGCGCAGCTCGGAAGGCGCCAGACGCGGTAGATCAGGCATCTCGGCTGGTCGCTCCGCATAGTGGCGATATCAGGGAATAGTCAGCCCCGCTATGGTAGAAGGATCGACCAAAGATGCGAAGGGTCGATCCAGTTGCCATCGCAATACTATGCGGCATCGCGCTTATGATCGCGCTGTTCGCATGGTTGAATCGCTATGACTATCGATTGATCGAGACGTCGCCGGGCGTCTTCTATCAAACTCGGCGAAACACATGGAGCGGAGCGACGTGCGTTATTTATGTGAGCCCGTGGGCACGACCTCCGCCGGGACTTGAACTCTGTGAAAGCGGCGACCGATGAGGCTTTTCGGATCTGAAGCACCCGGAGTCAATAATTCGATCGACACATGACTGGGCGTTGTCGGTGACAGTTGAATAGGTCCCCAGCTGCCCGACCAAAACGCGGCGATTGGCTCCAAGCCCGACAGGGCGCTCACATCGCGCCCCAGCTTCCTTCTGACGCGTTGACAATGCAAGATGGCGGCCGCAAGCTTAACCGGCAAGCGATTGCCTGGTGTGCCTCCTGACTTGACGCTGACGAAAGGTGCACCCATGGGCTCATTCAGATGCTCCAGGTTACGCTTATCGACCGCTATATATTGAGGCGAGTGAGCGGGCCGTTGGCGGCCGGCTTGCTCATCGGCATGGTTGTTTTGCTGCTGCAGCAACTGATCCGCCTGCTCGACCTGTTCGCCAACCGTGGCGGCCCCGGGCGGATCATCCTGAAGATGCTCGGCGACTTGGTTCCTCAATATCTCTCGGTTGCCATCCCCGCGGCCCTGTTCGTCGCCATCTTCTATGTCATGTTCCGGATGTCGCAGGACAGCGAGCTCGATGCCATACGCGGCAGCGGCATGTCGCTGCGGCGCCTTGCCGTGCCCATAGTGGCGGTCGCGGTCCTTTTAACCGTCGCGTCAGCCGTTGTTCTCGGCTTCGTTCAACCTTACACCCGCTACGCCTATCGTGCGTTGGTATACCTCGTGACCGAAACCTCATGGAGTTCGGCAATCGAACGCGGCGCGTTCTTTCACGGTTTCGGCGGGAAGACGATCCTGATCGGCGATATCGCCAACGGCGGACGCGACTTATCCAGAGTCTTCATACAGGAGAACGACTCCCGGGGTAACAATGTTGTCATCACGGCACAGACGGGAGAGCTCAAGGCCGATCCGACGACTCTCTCCTGGGCGCTCACTCTGCGCCACGGAACCCGCATCGATTCCAGGCCAGACGGCACGCGCGGCCGGATCAGCACTTTCAACGAATCCACTGTGCCGCTCAGCACGGTCGCGCCCGAGCCGTTTCGGGCGCGCGACAAGCATGCCGAGCTCTCACTTGGGGAGTTGATACGCGCCTATCAACACCCCACGCCAATCCATTCCCGCGAAGAGGTCTCGTCCGAGCTCAACTATCGTATCGCCTATACGCTGAGCGTCCTGTTTCTGCCTCTGATCGCGATTCCCATGGGCCTGGTGTCAAGCCGGCAGGCCGCCGGCAACCGCATCATCATCGGGATCGCGGTGCTAATCATTTATAACCAGATGCTGCAGTTTGGGCAGAACATGGTGGAGCGCGGCCGCCTGTCGGCATTCGTGGCCATCTGGATCCCCTTCCTGGTTCTTTCGTTGGGAAGCATCGATTTGTTCTACATCGCCAATTCCAGGCTCAATCGGGATCCGTTGGCGATCTTGTTCCAGCCGATCGAAAGCGCGTGGACCTGGATCCGGGTCCATCCGCTTGCCTTGCTCAAATGGAAGCGTGCCGCATAGCTAATAGCGGTCCCCGCCGATGTCCCTGGATCCGAGCCAGCGTGCGCGTGGCCAGTAGAACAAGCGCTCCATGGGGCTGAACATTGTCGTTTCAAATACCCTGAACGGCACCTCAACGATGAAGTTGATGTAGCGGCGCGGCAACGGCGACGGCGCGCGTGGCGTGACCCCATGGGCGGCCCTTACCGAGTTGACGAAGGCGACCAACGTATTGGACGCATAGGGGACCCGCCCGCGCAATTCAATGTCCGACGGTACAATCACACGCGGCTTGAGAAATCTGGGCTCGTGCTTCCACGCATAGAGTTCCAGGTCGCCACCTGCCGCTGTGTCATCTGGTTCCCGGAAATAGAGCAATGCGGAGAACACTGTATCGCGCTTGTCCACGTGCGCGCTCTTGACTGATCGTTGCGGCCAGGTCGCTCTGGCCGCTTTACCGGCCGGCCACGGCGTGTTGACGACAAACTGGCAGTCGAGCCGGACATCGAGATCGACAGACGCGCCGCGCGGCCCGGCCCGCCAAGCTTCCAACTCCTTGCCGGCCATACGCTCGAGGTCCGGATGAGTCGCTCTCATCGCGCTTCCGAACACGCGCACGATGTCGTTCCAAAACAAATCCGACGTGTGAAAGGCGAAAAAGTCCCGCCACACGGATGCGACCGCGGGGTTATCCAGCACCTTGAACGCGGGCAGGCGCGCGGCGGCATTCACCAGGTGCGGAGCACGGCCGCCAAGCACAACCTCCAAGGGAGGAAAAGAGGCCGCGAGTTCTTGATAGTGTCCGATCGGCAGGCAGGCCTTTCGCACCAAGTGGGAGAACGGTTCGCCGCCGATGTCCTCCGGCCGGCTGCCGGCAAGAATCGAAATCGGTGACGGACTGGCTGTCCGGGCTGGTTCGGCAGAGCTCATTCTCAATGCGCTCGCTGCGCGGAGGACCCCCTAGGCACCGCGCTGGTATTGCAGCCATTCCCCGCTGCCGGCGTACATATCCTCCCGCGCACGCCCAGCGGCAAGCGGCATCTCCAGATGTCCGAAGGCATCGGCAATCTGCGACCGCCGAAGTCAGGAAATTATCAGGAAGACCTGGATACCATCTGCCGCTCCCTGGGCCGCCGAAACGACGCGGGTTCGTTCCTCTGGAACGTGAAAGCCGACGCGCGATGACACGGCCTTATCACCTTGCCAACGTGCAAGTCTTTGGAGACAATTCGCCATCCCCGCCGAGACGGACGCGCCGGCGGGAGACGGCTGCATGCGGAGTGCAGGAGCCAGCATGATCGATTCGGTCATGAACCGCGTCATCCGCGAGATCATGGAGAGCGCCGCAGTCCTTGCACCGGCCGAGCGGCGGCAGGTCATTCGCAGACGCGCCCGCGGCCGCGAGGATACGCACAACCTTCGGCAGGCAGACTACGTCTTTGTTTCATACGGCAAGAGCGGGCGGACCTGGCTGCGTGTCATGCTGTCGCGTTTTTTCCAGCTTCGCTACGGTCTTCCGGACGATTGCTTGCTCAGCTTCGACAACCTGCACGGTATGAACCGCGCCGTGCCGAAGATCCTGTTCACGCATGACAATTACATCCGCGACTATACCGGCGCCGGCGCGCGCAAGACGGCGTTCTATGACAAGGCCACGGTTCTCCTGGTGCGCCATCCCGGCGATGTCGCCGTCTCCCAGTATTTCCAGTGGCGCCACCGGATGCAGCCTTACAAGAAGGAGCTCAACGCCTACCCGCCGCATGGATCAGACATTTCCATTTTCGATTTCGTGATGCATCAGGAAGCCGGCCTTGGGCGGGTGGTGCAGTTCATGAACGAATGGGCAGCAGAGCTGCCACAGCTCAGAAATCGGCTGGTGGTCCGATACGAACTTCTGCGCGCCGATTGCCCCAGGGAGATTCGCCGCATCCTGAGTTGGATGGGACAGTCCCCATCCCAGGAGGAAGTCGATCAGTCGGTTACGTTCGGCTCCTTCGAGAATCTGAAGGAAATGGAAGCGCGCCGGGCGTTCAAGGCAGCCGGCAAACGCATGACGCCTGGCGACAAGGCCGACCCGGATTCCTACAAGGTCCGACGCGCCAAGGTCGGCGGCTACCGTGACTATTTCGACGACAACCAGGTGCGCGAAATCGATGCCTATATCCATGCGAATCTCAGCCCTCTGTTCGCATATGGAGCGACCGACGGCCAGAGAGCAGCCAACTGAGGAACGCCGTCATGAGCGACAGCAGACCCTGCGTATTTATCCAAACCAACAGGAAGCAGTTCGTCGGCGCCCTAGTCTCCGCCTATTCGCTCAAGCGCAACTCCGCGAGGCCGGCGACCTTCGACGTCCGGCTCATGCACCAGGAGGACTATTCCTGCATCCTCAACAAAGAGGGCAAGGTCTATCTCCGCGAGGGCGTGAGTCGTATCTGGCGGAACGAAGACCTGCAGTCATTTACGCCACTGCGTTTCCTGCCACCCGAATTGATGGGCTATCAGGGACGTGCCGTGGTGATCGATCCGGACATCTTTGCTGTCGGCGACATCTGCGAGCTGCTCGGCCGCGACATGCGCGGCAAGGCGATCATGTGCCGCCGCGGCAATGCGCGGAAGAAATTCGCGACCAGCGTCATGCTGCTCGACTGCGCCAAACTCAAGCACTGGAACATGGAAACGCAGCTGAATGAAGTATTCAGCCTCAAGAGAGACTACATCGCCTGGACGGGCCTGAACGACGAGCCGGAGGAGAGCCTCGGGGTGCTCGAGGACGAGTGGAACGATTTCGATCGTTTGACGCCGGCGACCAAGCTGCTCCACAACACCGGCCGCCGGACGCAACCCTGGAAGACGGGCCTCAAGGTGGACTTCATGCCGGTCGACCGGGTCGAATTCATGCCATTCTGGGGGTGGTTGATGACTGCCCGCCGCAAGCTGTTTGGCGAGTATGGACTGATGGGCCGCTATCAACCCCATCCTGATTGGCAACAGGAGGCGCTTTTCTTCGGCCTTCTGCGCGAATGCGTCGACAACGGCATTGTTACGGAAGACCTCCTGCGGGACGAGATGCGGCGCAACCATATTCGCCACGATGCACTTGACCTGGTACGCCGAACGTCCGCGCCGCAGATAGGCCAGGCCGCCGAATAGTGCTGCTGTGCTAACGTGCGCGCGGCCGCCGTACTTGCGTGATCGTTGAGACACGGCATGACATCAATAGCTCACGATCAGACCCTCAAGCATTCAGCGCCAACCGGCGCTCCTCAGCCGCGGATGTGGCTGCTGGTCGGCGATAAGGTTGGTGACAACGCGCAGCTCGAAGCCATCGTCGAGGCGCTCGGCTGGACCTGCGAGCGCAAGCACCTTCGCTTTCACCCACGCTACGGCAAGCGGCGGCCTATCTATCGCGCAACCCTGAGCCACGTCGACCTTGAAGGATCGGATACGATTGCACCGCCGTGGCCGGATCTCGTCCTTACCGTCGGCCGGCGGCCGTCGATGGCAGCCCTGTGGGTCCAGCAGCAATCGGGTGGCCGCACCAAGCTGGTCATCGTAGGCCGCCCGCATCGGATGCTTCACCGGTTTGATCTCATCATCACATCCACCCTGTTTCACCTTCCGGATCATTCGAATGTCCTAAAGCTCAGCCTGCCCCTGATGCGCTACAACGCCGGGCAAATTGCCACAGCAGCCGAGGAGTGGAAGGAGCATTTTGCCGACCTGAAGCGGCCCCTGACGGCAGTCTTGATCGGCGGTCCAGAGAATCCCTTCCGTTTCGGCACTGGTGCAACCAAGCGCCTTCTGGAGCAGGCATGCAACCTTCCCGGCGAGAATGGCTCACTGGTGATTGTGACCAGCCGCAGGACTCCGCCGAAGATCGTCGAAGCGCTATCCACCAGTCTGCCACCATATGCACGGTTATGCCGCTGGACCAGCGATCAGAGTTTCAATCCCTATGCCGCCCTGTTGGGCCTTGCAGACCGCTTTATTGTCACAGGAGACAGTATCTCTATGATGGTCGAAGTGGCGCGATTGAGGAAACCGCTGGCCATTGTGCCACTCCCGTTGCGTCGCGCGCCCTGGATTTGGCTCGAGCAGGTCATGGCTCGCCGGTTCCGCTCTGCCGAAGTCGGCGGCAGCCATTTCTGGCGCTGGTTGAAGGCATTCCTCCATGGCAAAGGGATTGCGCCGTTTGCACGGGATATTCCGGGCTTCCATTCAATGCTATTCCAATGCGGACTGGCGGTGCCGTTGGGTCAGCCGTTCCTGTTGCAAGCTGGATGCCCGCCAGACGGTTTGGCGCTGGCAGCCTCGCGTATCAGGATGCTGTTCGGCCTGGAACTGCCGGCAGGTCTCGAGCCATCCGAGCCGTAAGGGTCAAATCACTTCGCGCTTCGAGCAGATCAGCATGCGGTGATAGCGCGGCATGACGGTGTCGAGCTTCTTCAGCGCGTATTGTTCTCCGCCAGACCCGAGGAGTTTGCGGACCCGCTTGTAGGGCTTTCCTATGAATCTTGGCAATCCTGCGATGTCGCGGCGCGCGCCCTCCAGACTATAGAAGTGCGTGTAACCGTGTGCCTTTAGGATCTCTACAGGCGGTAATTTTCCGTCCTCGAAGATCTCGACAAGCGCCTCCATGGCTACAATCGGATCCGAGACCTGCAGGATGGCCTCCATGCCCTCGAGTGCGGCAGCTTCTTGCCCCTCCACGTCCAACTTGATGAAATCGACCTGGTGCAAGTCGGGACCGCTCAAGACGCAGTCGAGCCTGTCTACGTCGAATTGCACCGTGCTGATCACACCCTGATTCTGCGCCCTGTACTCTGCAATGCCGCGGTCGGTGGTGGTGGCACCAAGATTGAGAGCATCCTGATAAGCGGTAATGGTTCCTTTCCTGTTCGATGCTCCCAGTCTGTACGGCACGACGTTGCGGGCGAGCTCGGCGTTGATTGCCAGCAGCTTGAAGGTCCTGGGATTGGGCTCGAACGCCAGCACCCGGGCGAAGTGCTCCGCGAACGTTAGGCTGTGATTGCCGATATTGGCGCCGACATCCAGGCAGACGCGCCGGCTCCTCATGCGACTGAAGATCTGCGAGGACAGAAACTCCAGCTCGGCCCGCTCAAAGCGGCCGCGCACCGCGATCTCGGTCGAGATGTGGTCAAACGCAAAGCAAACGACCTGGGGAAACCGGTTGATGAATTTCCGCCGCCGCATCTTAAGCATCGAGAGGAGCAGCCCGTCCACGTCGCATCCATCGGCTTGGCTGACACAACCGACTATGACGTCTTCCGCCATCCTATGCCAGGGCTGCCAGGAAGTAGCCGAGCATCACCCCTAGGCAACCAGTTCTCCGCGGAGATCAGAGCCCCCGAGGTCGCGTGGCGCGCGCCGGACTGTCGGATTCATTGAGGCCATTGCGAGAACAGGCCGTGCCGCCCGCCAGCGAATCGGTCTTTTCCGCGAGCTCGAGCTTTCGGGTACTCCCTTTCGCCGTCCAGATCAGGCCCTCGGGCGTGAACTCATGATCCGCCCAGCGCTCGCCCAGGTCGGCGATCCGCACATTCTCGCGGTGGCGCCGGTAATACCGGCAAAGGTAATGGATAACGATCTGGTCGATGTGAAAGCGAGGTGCCGACCGCAACGCGCGCTCGAGCGCGGTCGCGAGCCGCGCTGAAAACCTCCGGCCTTCCTCTGTTGGATTCAGCAGCACCGCGCAGGCGAGCACACGCCGCCAAATGCGTTTCTGTTTCGGCCGTAGGACCAAGCCGACGTCGCACTTGCCCAGAGCACGGATCTCCGGCTCGAGATCGCGGCAAACGACTCCGTCGATGTCGATCACCAGGACAGGTGTACGATTCCTCTCGAGGATCTGATCCGCGATGGCGAAGCGCGCGGTCGTGAAGAAGAACGGGCTCGCCGACTTGTATGGGCTTCGGCCTGCCGGTTCGTAGGAGACAGTCATCCCTGCCCCGAGGTGGCGCTGCAGCTCCGCCGCATCATGGATGCATCGGCTGGATGGCTCGTAGATGTGTATGTGCGCGTGCACGCCCGGGCTGGTCCGATGCGCGCTGGCAGCAAGGTCACGGGCGAAGCGGTAAAAGTAGACCTCGTCGCAGCAGGCAAGAAGCACCGGCTTACCGTCGGCCTCAGGCAGGCTGCCGAGAAGCTGCAGCTCCGACTTCCGGCCGGTCTGCAAGCCGGATTTGAAGCCCACTTGCACGCGCAGCCAGATCGGCGCGCGCCGATGCCAGAAGACGGGGCTGTCCTTGAGGTCGCTCGACTTGAACCACCTTGCCACTGCGAACCTTTTCCTTGCCTGCCGCGCGGAGCGCAAATGGACCGGGGCGGGCCGGTAATCTCAAGAGCACGCGAAATCTAGTGCCACGGTCCTGACGAACTTCTGACTTTTACGACTCACTGCCTCATCGGGATCATGCATTAGCCTAGTGTCATCCGCCCTCGGATTCGGGCTGAAATTTCATCCACGTCACGCGAACCGTTCGGAGGTACCGGCGCCCTTTCAGGCGGGAATTCATCGCCCAGCCAGACCGCCCGTCCCGCTTGCACGAGCTGCCGATGGATGTTGCCGGTTTCGCGATGAAACCGCGCGGGTAACACTGCGCGGACCAGCTTCAGCTCGATATTTTTGGCTCGGGCGCGCAGCGCACTCATCAGCCACGGATGGCGGACGACGGCTTCCCTGGGTGTTGCCGGCGTCCCTCTCATTCCATAGCGCCCTTCCCCGAGATCAAAAATATGCACCGGCTTTCCGGTGGAGCAGGCCTCCGCCAACATCGACATGCTGTCCCCGGTCACAATCAACTCGTCCGCGAGACCAAGAAACGCGAGATAGGGATTTTCGCTTGATTTCTGGTGCCAATCATAAATGTGGCGCGGTACGCGCAGGTTTTCCGCGAGAACTTTCATTGCACGCCGGGGCGTCCGATAGGAGTTGCAGATCAGGAGCGATCCGCCCGTCGGTGCAACGAGGCCGCTGGCCTTCAAGGCAAGACGCTTGGAAGCGCGGCTGTCCAAGGTATAGCGGCTGATGCCGCCGCCCAAGAATACGGCGACATAGGGCCTTGGCAAATGGGCGATTCGTGGCGCCCAGCGTGCCGCCTCGCGCGCGATGTCCGCACCTCTCGCACGATGCAGTGGCAGTTCGATCGTCATGACATTCGGGGCCTGCGGGACCCAATATTGCGGGGTGGTAACGATGAGGTCGTACTGCTCCAGCGCGACCCACGGCCGTCCGAGAAACACCTGATGTATCGGGTGTTTGGCGCGACGGCCCGCACGGCGGATCTGTGCGCAGATGGGCTCGCTCGGCGTGCCGGCGGCGATCACCAAGTCCGGCCACGGTGGCCCAAAATCGCCCGAAACATGCTCCAACATCGCCGGCAAGGTTGCGCGCAGCAGGATATTTGCCACCATGGCGCCTCTGCGGTTCTTGAACCGGTGGATTTCGAACGGCCAGCCGAGTGCATCGGCCAGAGCCAAGACCTGGGCGTTGTCGCCGGGCGTCTCGGACAATAGCGCCCAGACCCGCGGGAGATTACGCCGATCGCTCATCGGCCCGCCGGCAGTTTGTCCATCACTGGTCGCCGCAGTAAGCAGGTACGTTCTCCTGAGCCGGATCTCAGTCCGATGCAAACCTGGTAACGTTCGGCGCCGACTCCGTGACGTCACCGTTCTTCATCCGGACAACTTTATCGGCCACGGAGATCCACGCCGACTGATGGGAGATCGCGAGCACTGTGATGCCGCTACGACTTGCGAGGGCCCGCACGTTGCTGACGATTTCCGCCGCGGTCACGGGGTCGAGCGCGCTCGTCGCCTCGTCCAGGATGAGAAGCCGTGGATTGTGAAGCAGCGCTCGGGCCAGTGAAATGCGTTGCCTTTGCCCGCCGGACAGTGCCGCGCCACGTTCGCCGACCACGTGATCGAGGCCGTCGTCGAGCTGCGAAACGAACTCCCATGCCCCGGCTTGGTGCAGGGCGCGTTCGACCTCCGGACGAGTCACGTCCGGCTCGCCCAACGAAACATTGGAGATGATGGAATCGTGAAACAGAACAAGCTCTTGCGGCACATAGCCAACCAT
>DATEOK010000362.1:0-19037 GCA_035274225.1 Dongiaceae bacterium | reverse complement strand
ACCGATGGCGGGCTGGTATGCTGCGAAGATTGTGGCAGCTATGAGCGAAGACTGCGGGCCCTGCGTGCAGTTGAGTGTGCGCATGGCGGAGAAGAGCGGCGTGCCAGAGTCCGATCTGCGGGCGGTCATCGCGGGCGACGTCGCGCGCATGAGCGACGACGCCTCGCTCGGCTACCGCTTCGCGAAAGCCGCAATCGCACGCGGCGTGGAGCTCGACGACCTGCGCGTGGAGGTCGTGCGGCGCTGGGGCCGCAAGGCGCTGGGTGCGCTGGCGATCAACATCGTGACGACGCGCGCTTTCCCGGCAATGAAACACGCGCTCGGCCATGGTCACGCCTGCGTGACGGTAGACATCGGTGGCTACGTGATCGCGGCGCACAAGCCCACCCGGAGCACGACCGCCTATGCCTGAGCCGATCCAGATCACGCGCGACGATCCGGCAGCTGCGTTCGAGCCGCACCGCGGCTACCTGCGCGGGCTCGCCTATCGCATGCTGTCCTCGATGGCGGAGGCGGAGGATGCTGTGCAGGACGCCTATATCCGCTGGCACCGCATCGGCGCCAAGGCGCGCGCGGGGATCGAAAACCCGCGCGCCTGGCTCAGCAAGGCAACCACCCGGCTGTGCCTCGACCGGTTGAAGTCGGCACGGGCGCAGCGCGAATCCTATGTTGGGCCGTGGCTGCCCGAGCCGGTGATCGAGCCGGAGGCGGCGGAAGATCCGGCGGAGCTGGCGCAGGATCTGTCGGTCGCGTTCCTGCTGCTGCTGGAGCGGCTGTCGCCCCTGGAGCGCGCCGCCTTCCTGCTGCACGACGTGTTCGAGATGAGCTTCGCCCAGGTGGGCGAGGTGCTGCGCCGCGACGAGGCCGCGGTCCGACAGCTGGCCAACCGCGCGCGCAAGCATGTTGAGTCGGGAAAACCGCGCTTCGATGCCACCGGCGAGGAACAGTCGCGCATCGCCGCCGCGTTCCTGGCGGCGGCCGGGTCCGGCAACACCGCGCAGCTGGCTCAGCTGCTGGCCAAGGACGCGGTGCTGATCAGCGACGGCGGCGGCAAGGTGAGGGCCGCGCTCAATCCGATCCTCGGCAGCGACAAGGTCATTGCCTTCCTGCTGGGCGTGCAGAAGAAGGTGCCGTTCCCGGACGGGACGGAGTACAGGCCTTCGATCATCAACGGCCTGCCCGGGTTCTTGATCGTCGTGCCGGATGGCACGGTCGCGCAGACCTTGTCGTTCGAGATCCAGGACGGCCTGATCCACAATATTTATGCCGTGCGCAATCCGGACAAGCTGAAGACGCTGCACGCGTGACTGCACGCAGAGATTCCCCTCCCCCAGGTTGGGGGAGGAGGATGGCGCTCTATTTTGCGACGCTGTCGCTCGGGCAGCCCGTCTGGCGCTTGCCCTCGACATAGTCGTCGATCAGTGCCGTGTAGCGCGCGCCGTCGAAGCTGGGGAAATGGCCGCCGTGAATGACGCGCGGCTTCAGTTTGCGCAGCCGCTCCATCGTGCTGAGATAGGTCGGCACGTGGGAGTGATAGCACTGGTCCGACAGCGGTCCGTCATAGATCGCATCGCCGGAAAAGAAGATGCCCGTCGCTTGTTCCCACAGGCCGATCGAGCCCGGCGAATGGCCGGGCAGATGCAGCACCTCGAAATGCCGGTCGCCGAGGTCGACGACGTCGCCCTCGTTCAATAGCCGCGTCGCGGGAGCAGGCTCGATGCGATAGGCGGCCTGCTCATAGCCGCCGGGCGGCAAGGCGAGGAACATCTCCTTCGGCGCGTAGACATCGGCGACGGTCGCATGTTGCGTCGGGTTGGCGAGGATATCGGCTTCGTCCGTGTGGATCGCACGTTCGGGGAATTCGAAGTGATTGCCGATATGGTCGAAATGCGCGTGGCTGGCGACCGCAAGCAACGGCCGCTCCGCCGTCAGCGCAACCTGCTTGCGCAGGCTGACCACACCCATGCCGGAATCGATCAAGAGGTCACGATCGCGGCCGCGCACGTGCCAGATGTTGCAACGGTAGTACGGCTCGATGAACTGCTCGGAGATCAGTGTCACATCGTCCGACAGGCGCTCGATCCTGTACCAGCTTTCCAGTGCTGCGATTTGCATGGAGCGAGTCTAGCTGCCTGCGCTGTGCTTGCCAATTGCGCGGGGCGCGGGTCTGATGCCGCGATGAGCAAATACAATCGCATCCTGTTCGTCGATGTCGAGCTGACCTGCTGGGAAGGCCAGCCGCCGGCGGGCGAGCAAGCGGAAGTGATCGCCTTCGGCATCGTCGCTCTCAAGACCGATGATCTCAAGATCCGGCGCGAGCAGCAATTCCTGGCGCGGCCGCAGTTCTCCACGATCTCGCCGTTCTGCAGCACGCTGACCGGCATCACGCCCAAAGAGGCGGAGACGTCGCCGCCGCTGCCCGACGTCGTGCGCACCATCCGCAAGACCTTCGGCCAGAGCGACTGGTGCGCCTGGGGCCGCGACGATGCGCTGATCCGGGAAAGCTGTGAGCGGGTGGGGGCGGAGCTGCCGTTCCTCGGCGGTTTCCACGATCTCTCGGCTGAGGTGCGGGCGCTGCTCGGCCTCACCTACCGGCTCGGGCTGGACGAGGCGCTGCAGCGGTTCGGCCTGGACTGGGAAGGACCGCCGCATGACGCCTTGGCCGATGCCAGGAACCTGGCCCGGCTGTTCATGACGGTGGCCCGTCGGCTGCGTTGATTCCGAAAATACGATCCAAAAGCTCCAAAAGAACTATTTTACTTGGGCATTGGTTCGGCGGAACATGGGCTGCATCGGTTCCACGGGGGGAACGGATCGATGGCGCATGGGATTTCCGCCGTCCCGCGCGTCGTGCCAGCCGATCCGCCGTGCCGCCGGACAGCGTCAACCGCGAGAGCCCGCCATGATCCGCACCGGCAAGCAGTATCTCGACAGCATCCGCGACGGCCGCGCCGTCTACATCAACGGCGAGAAGGTCAAGGATGTGCCCTCGCATCCGATGTTCAAGCCGCTGGTCGATATTCGCGCCCGCATCTACGACATGCAGCACGAGGCGGCGACCCGCGACGTCATGACCTACGAGGAGGGCGGCGAGCGCTTCGCGACCGGCCTCAAGCTGCCGCACAGCCAGCAGGACTGGTGGGACAAGCGCCGCTCGACCGACGCGGTGTTCGAGGATGTGAAGGGCGTCATCACCCGCGTCGGCGACGAGACGGTGGGCGAGATGTGGTCGCTTTATGACGGCCAGGACGTGCTCAACGAAGTCGACCCGCAATTCTCCGAGAACATCGCGCGCCACATCGACCAGGTCATCAAGCACGATCCCTTCCACGTTTCCGCCAATACCGATCCCAAGGGCGACCGCTCCAAGCGGCCGCAGGACCAGGATCCCGACATGCTGCTGCATGTGGTGAAGGAGACGGACAAGGGCATCGTCGTGCGCGGCGCGAAATACGAGACCGCGGCGGCCTACGCCAACCAGGCCTTCACCAAGCCGACCATCGCCAACTGGGGCGATTCGCAGCTGAGCGATTACGCCGTCGGCTTCATCGTCGATCTCGGCTCGCCCGGCATTTCCATGATCTGCCGTACCGGCTTCGCGGGCCGTGGTCCAATCGAGGACTACCCTTTGGCGAATCGCTTCGACGAAGTCGATTCGCTGGTGGTGTTCGACAACGTGCTGATCCCGTGGGAGACCGTGCTGTTCTACCGCCACACCAAGGCGGCCATGTTCATCCGCATGACGCTGCACCGCTACAGCGCTTATGCCTTCGTGCAGCGCATCCTGAAGTTCGCCGACATGATGATTGGTGCGGCGCTGTTCAACGTGCGCCAGACCGGCCTCGACAAGCAGCAGGCGGTGCAGGAGAAGCTGGCGGAGATCGCGGTCTATCGCGAGGGGATCAACGCGCACCTGACCGCGGCGATCGCACTGGCGGAGAAGAGCCCGGGCGGCCTCACGATGCCCAACCAGTCGCTGCTCTATACCGGCCGCGTCCACGCCTGCACCAACCTGCCGCGCATGATGCATCTCGCGCGCGAGCTGTGCGGTGGGCAGATCTGCGTGACACCAGACTATGCCGCCTTCCATCATCCAGAAGCGGGCAAGTGGCTGGAGAAATTCTACACCATCAACGAGGACTGGGTGGCGGACGACCGCCGCCGGCTGCTCGCCTTCGCGCGCGACCTGCTGAACTCGGACTATGCGGGCCATCGCCTGACCTTCCAGCTGTTCGCGCAATCGGCGCCGTTCGCGCATCTCGCGGCGGTCTATCGCAACTTCGACTGGGATGGATCGCTCGATTTCGTGCGCAAGTCGGCCGGCCTCAGCGACAAGGTGATGGCCAAGCTGAAGCGCGCCCCGGGCGACAGCGCGGTGGTCAAGTGGTTCGATGGAGCAACGAAGAAAGCGGAATAGGATGGCGCATACACGCATTCGCAAATTCAATACCAAGGACACCTACCCGGAGCAGAAGCTCGACAACGATCTGTGCCAGGCGGTGGTGGCGGGCAACACCGTCTATCTGCGCGGCCAGATCGCGCAGGACCTCGACACGCGCGCGTCGCTGCATACCGGCGATGCCGGCAAGCAGGCGGACACGGCGATGTCCAACATCGCCATGCTGCTGGATGAGGCGGGCAGCGAACTCAGCCACGTCGTGAAGATCGTGGTGTATCTGACCGACATCCGCTATCGCGAGGCGGTGTACCGGTCGATGGGCAAGTGGCTGAAGGGTGTGTTCCCGTGCTCGACCGGCCTGGTGGTGCAGGCGCTGGCGCGGCCGGAATGGGTGGTCGAGATCGACGCCACCGCCGTCATCCCGGAGGGATACAAGCCGAAGAAGAAAGCGAAGAAATGACCTTTTCCATCGCCGCACGCGATGCCGATACGGGAATGTTCGGCATCGCGGTTTCGTCGTCGTCGCCGGCGGTCGCAGCCCGCTGCGCCCATGCGCGCGCGGGCGTCGGCGCGTTCGGCACCCAGAACATCACCGATCCCAGGCTCGGGCCGCAGGGCCTCGATCTCATGGCAAAGGGGGCGAGCGCGGAGCAGGCGATCGCGACGCTGAAGCAGTCGGCGCCGCACATCGCGTTCCGGCAGCTGATCGCGGTCGACGCCAATGGTCGGACGGCGGCGCATTCCGGCGACCGCACCCTCGGCACTCACGCGACCGCGCTGACGTTGAACGCGGTCGCCGCCGGCAACCTGCTGCGCGACGAGGAGATCCCGGCCAAGATGGTGGCTGCGTTCCAGCGCGCGCAGGGCCACCTCGCCGAACGGCTGCTGACCGCGATGGAAGCAGCCGTGGCAGCGGGCGGCGAAGAAGGGCCGGTCCACTCCGCCGGCCTGCTGATCGTACGCGACGTGCCCTGGCCGATCGCCGATTTGCGGGTCGATTGGTCCGACGGCGATCCGATCGCCGAGTTGCGAAAGCTGTGGGTGCGCTACCAGCCGCAGCTGGAGGATTACGTCACCCGTGCGCTCAATCCGACGGCGGCACCGACCTTCGGCGTGCCGGGGGACAAGTGACTTTGCCCCTCCCCAGAAGGGGGAGGGTAGGGAGGGGGAAGCCACGTCTCCCCCGCCAGAAGTCTTCGCGCGCTTCCCCCACCCAGGCCCTCCCCCGCTTGGGGGAGGGAGTTTCCTGATGCGCTTCACCCTGCGCCATCTGCAGTATTTCGTCGCCGCCGCCGAAGCGAGCTCCATCGCGGCGGCATCGCAACGCATCGCGGTGTCGCCGCCGTCGATCTCCGCCGCGATCGCGCATCTGGAGAAGGAGCTGGGCCTGCAGCTGTTCATCCGGCACCACGCGCAAGGACTGTCGCTGACCGCGAGCGGGCGGCAGATGTTGCGCGAGGCGAAGGCGTTGCTGGCGCAGGCGGATGCGCTCCATGCCTCGGCCCGCGACCTGACCGAGCAGGCGCGCGGGCCGCTCAACGTCGGGTGCCTCGTGACGCTGGCGCCGATCATCCTGCCGGAGCTATGCCACGCCTTTCAGCACCGCTTTCCGGCGGTGCTCGTTTCCATCCATGAAGGCGACCAGGAGCACCTGATCGGCCGGCTGCGGCGCGGCGAGATCGACATCCTGTTGACCTACGATCTCCAGGTGCCGGAGGACGTGGCGTTCGAAGCGCTGGCGCAGCTGCCGCCCTACGTGTTGCTGTGGCCGGAGCACACGCTGGCGCAACGGCGCTCGCTGTCGCTGCATGACTTGGCGCCGGAGCCGTTGATCCTGCTCGACCTTCCGCTCAGCCGAGAATATTTCCTGTCGCTGTTCTTCCAGGAGGGCCTGACGCCGCAGGTCGCGGCGCGCTCGACCCATCCTGACGTCATCCGCACCATGGTGGCCAACCAGTACGGCTATGCGTTGTTCAACGCGCGGCCGCGCAATGACGCCGCGCTGGACGGCAAACCGCTACAGGTGGTGCCGCTCAAGGGGCCTTACCGGCCGATGAGCCTGGGGCTCGCGTCGCTGCGCCAATCGGGGCGGCCCCGCGCGCTCATCGAGTTCGAGGAGCATTGCCGGGTCGCCATCAACCAGCGCGGCATTCCCGGTCTCGTCATCCAATCCAAGTAAGAGGGTGCCGTCATGGCGCGTGAACCTCTCACGCGCGGTGAGCGGAAGCACTTGTCTTCGTTGGGTCTCCCCCCTTTAATGTGGCCGGGACGGGGGACGCCATGCAAAAGCTTTCGGACCAGCCGCGTGATGCGGCAATTGCAGCGGACATCAGGACCGGCAAGCCGGTCTCCGGCCTTTGGATGCGAACCTTGGCCGGCGCGGTCCGCCATCTGGCGGTGGGCCAGCTGACGCTGATCGGGCCGGACGGCGGGGCGGAGACGTTCACGGCCGCCAAGCCGGGACCGCAGGCGATCCTGCGAATCAAGCGCGCCCGAGCCGTCCAGCGGCTGTTCACCGGCGGCGATGTGGGCTTTGCCGAATCCTACCTGGCGGGAGACTGGGACAGTCCCGACCTCGCTGCGCTGATCGAACTGGCAGCGCGCAACGAAGCAGCCTTGACGGAGGCGTTGCGTGGCTTCGCGGTCGTGCGCGCCTGGCATCGCGTGCGGCACCTGCTTCGCCCGAACTCGCGCGCGGGGTCGCGGCGCAATATCGCGGACCACTACGACCTGGGCAACGACTTCTACCGGCTGTGGCTGGACCCCACGATGACCTATTCGTCGGCGATCTTCGCCGAGCCGCAGCAGGGGCTGTCCGATGGCCAGCTGGCCAAGTATCGCCGCATGGCGGAGAGCCTGGACCTGCGGCCCGGTCATCGCGTGCTGGAGATCGGATGCGGCTGGGGCGGCTTCGCCGAGTTTGCCGCCGCGCAGTATGGCTGCCATGTCACCGGCATCACGCTGTCGCAGGAGCAGAAGCACTTTGCCGAGGCGCGGGTCGTGCGGGCCGGGCTCGAGGACAAGGTCGAGATCGCGCTCACCGACTATCGCGACATAACCGGCGCCTTCGACCGCATTGCCTCGATCGAGATGTTCGAGGCGGTCGGCGAGGCGCACTGGCAGACCTTCTTCAGCAAGGTGCGCGACCTCCTGGCGCCCGGCGGCCTCGCCGCTCTGCAGGTGATCCTGATCGAGGAAGAGCGCTTCGATCTTTACCGGCGCAGCGCGGATTTCATCCAGCGCTATGTCTTCCCGGGCGGCATGCTGCCCTCGCCGGGCGCCTTCGCGCGCGCGGCCGAAGCAGCGCGCCTGAAGGTCGACGAGACCTTCCATTTCGGGCTCGACTATGCGCGCACCTTGTCGCTGTGGCAGAAGGAATTCCAGCAGGCATGGCCGCGCGTCGCCGGCCTCGGCTTCGATGCGCGCTTCAAACGGCTGTGGGAATATTACTTGGCCTACTGCGAGGGCGGCTTCCGCGCCGGCAGCATCGACGTGGCGCAGTTCCGCCTGGTGAAGCCTTGAACGCTCGGGCAGCGAGTCGCGGCCGGATTATTCCGCTTCAGTGATGGTGGTCGGCGCCTGGCACTGCCGGCAGATGTAGTCGATCATCGACCCATCCTTGGCGCGGAAGCGCAGCTTCACCCAGCGCCCGTCCTCGTCGTACCAGATCTCGCCGCTGAGATCCCCGGAATAGAGATAGTGCCGGGCGCGCAGCGAGCCGTGGCGGGTCGAGACGGTGTCGAGCCCCTGGTCGGAGACCTTGATTTCGTCCACTTCGCCGGTCATGCCGTTCAGCAGCGGCCCGCCCTCGAGCAACGCGGCGTTCCAGTGGCTGATCGGAAGGACGGCCGGCGTTTCAAAGGATTCATCATTGGCTTTGACCTGCAATCCCTCAGGATCGCGAGTCGCCTGGACATGGACCAGGTCGCCGTCGTCGTTGGTGAACGCCTCGATCGATTGCAGCTCGCCGCCACTCCACAGTTCGCGCGCGTGGTAGCGCAGCTCGTAGACCGTCACGAACAGCAGGTTGACATCGACATCCACCTTGGCCTCGGCCAGCACGCCGTGGTCGGTGCGGGTGAAGTCGATGGTGTAGCGGCCCACCACATCGCCGTCGCGCTCGACGTCGAAGACAATTTCGTTGCCGTAGAGACGGAATGGATCAACCGCGGACGGCGGCGATTCCGCGGCGGCAAGGCCAGCCACGGAGCAGAGCGCAAGCGCACTGGTGACCTGAACCCAATGACGAAGCACGATGCCCCCATGCTTGCGATCGGTCAGCCGCGCCAGGTACAGCGCGCGGCCAAGTGTCCCGTAACGAATATAAACGCCGTTTGGCGCGCCCGATCAACCGGAAATCGCCTTACTCGGCCGGGGCGGACCTGGCCTTGCGGGAGCCCTCGCGCGCCGCGGCGAGAATCATTTCCGCCGCCCGCCGGCGCTGGTTGCCGGTGCCGAGCGTGGCACGCAGCTCCTTCAGGCGGCGTTTCATCGAACTGTCAGCGAGCAGCCGCCGAACTGTCGCAAGCAGCTCCTGTGGCTTCCAGTCGTAGCGCGCCAGGCGGGCGCCGAGCTTCAGCTCCTCCACCCGCTGGGCGTTGTCGTGGCCGTCCCAGCAATAGGGCATGACCAGGGACGGCTTGCCGAAGGTCAGGGCTTCGTTGAGCGAATTGTTGCCGCCATGGTGGATGAAGAGATCGACCTGGGGGATGACCGCGGGCTGCGGATACCAGTATTCCAGGTGGATGTTGTCCGGCACCGTCTCATAGCTGTCCTTGTAGGGGCCGACTGACATCAGCACCCGGTACGGCGCATCCGCGAACACGTCGACCAGGCGCTGGAAGAGGTCGGTGTCGGCCGCGCCAAGGGACCCGAAGCCGATATAAATCAACGGTTTATCATTGTGCTTGGGGAAGTAGGGCAGCTCGTATGGCGCCTCGCTCCGCACCGTGCCGCCGACATAGGCGAAGCGCGCCGGGTCCAGCGGCTGGCGTCGGCGATAGGCGATGGCCTCGGGGGTCAGCAGCAGGTTGAGCCAGGGCGAAGGGGTGAGGAACTGCCCTCCGGGCATCGCCGGCTGGCCGACCGATTTCAGGAACGCGTTGTAGCGGTCATGCACCGGCTTCAGCGCGGCGAGGTAGGCGGCGCGGAACCGATCGCCGGCGACGCGGTCGCCGGTCGCGCAGCCGGAGGTGTAGGGCGGCACTTCCGCGTCCGGCAGCTCGGTCTCCGCGCAGGAGACGATTCTCACCCATGCCACGCCGGCCGACGCGATCGCCGGGAACAGCACCACGTTGTCGAGGCAGATGACGTCAGGCCGCAGCTTGGCGATCGCCTTGCGCAAGGCAGGCTCGGCATGGATGGCGCTGTCGACGATCGCGTTCCAGGCCGGCACCTCGTAGGTTGCGATCTGCTCCAGCGGCGGCAGGTGGAAGTGCGGCCGGTGCTGGTCGATGAAGCGCTGCCAGAAATCCGCGATCTCGGCGTCCGACTTCAGCGGCGACATGGCGACCGGCAGCTCGTCAAAGCCGTAGTTGCCGAACATGCCGGCGAATCCGGGGTCGCACAGGAACACCGGCCGGTGGCCCAGCTCGCGCAGCTCCTGCGCCAGCGCGACGCAATTCAGCGACGCGCCATAGGCCGCCTCCGGCAGGAAGGCGATGGTCAGGCTCATCGCGCACCCATCAGCGCCGCGCGCAGCATCGGCGGCGCGCCGCGATTGACGAAGCCTGGCCGCGCCCTGAGCGATGCCGCCAGGTGCTCGCGCATCAGCTCGGCTGCGCGCACGAAGTCTCCGGCCTCCGCCGCTTCCAGGATCGCCAGATGTTCCCGGCAGGATTCGATCAGGCGCGCCGGCGGCACCTGCATGCTGGTGGTGGCGAAGCGGCGCAGCCGGCTTTGCTGGCGCATGGCATCGGCCAGGAAGCGGTTGTTGCAGGCATCGGCGATCGCCTCGTGAAAGGCGATGTCGGCGTCGAGCGCGCGCTTCAGGTCGAAGTGCCGCGCATCTTGGCGCGCCAACTCGCCGAGCGCAGCCTTGAGATCGCGCGTGCGCCTGGCATCGAGCGCGAAGCCGGGCTGCAGGAAGGCGGCCGGCTCCAGGATCAGGCGAAAGCGATGGCTGTCCTCCTGCGAGCGAAGGGAATCGAGCGCCGGCAGGAACACCCAGCGCTGGCCAAGGGCGCGCTCCACCACGCCGTCCTTCTGCAGGCGGCCCAGCACGCGCAGCACGACGGCCCGCGAGGCATGATAGCGGCGCGCGAGATGTGCCGCCGTCACCTCGGCATCGAGGCGCTTGGAGAAGCGGTCGCGCAGGATGGCGTCATGCAGCGTCGTTTCGGGTGTTTCCACGGCCGCCGGCTGGTCCGCCGCGTCGAACCCTGCCGCGATGAAATAGCCACGCTGGTCGCGCCGTTCCAGCAAACCGCGCGTGGTGAGCAGCGTCAGCGCTCCGCGCACCGGCGTGCGCGAGACGTGGAACGCCTCGGTCGCCAGCCGCTCCGGCACGTGATCACCGGGCTTCAGATCCTGTTGCCGCAGCCAGCCGAGGATGCGCTCCGCGAGCGCAGCTTGGGTCGCGTTCCCGCGTGTCGGCTGACGGCGGGTCTTCGCGGCGCGGGAGCGAGCGGTGGTGCGAGGCATGCTTTGTATTATCGAGCCTGATTATACATTCTTGGCGCTTGACGTATTTTCTAGCACAAAAATACAATTGCACCAATCAAACGGCCGATCAATCGGCCAGGGGCGCAAAGCAGACAAAGGGAGCGGGAGACTTTTCATGAAACGACTGGTGACGAAGGCCGCCTTGGTGGCGGCCCTGATGTGCGGCGTCAGCGGCGCGGCGTTCGCCGAGGGCAAGATCGTGATCTCCAACTGGGACGGCTACATGCCGAAGGAGCTGTTGGAGAACTTCAAGAAGGACACCGGCATCGAGGCGGAGATGTCGGTCCATGCCACCAACGAAGAGATCATGGGCAAGGTGACCGCCGGCGGCGGCAAGGGTTACGACGTGCTGTTCGTGTCCTCGCCCTTCGCCGAGGCGCTGAAGAAGCTGAACCTGATCGCCGACCTCGACCCGGCCAAGATCCCGAACCTTGCCAACCTGTATCCCGAGGCGCAGAAGCTTGCCTACGATCCGGGCAACCATTTCTCCGTGCCCTATGCCTGGGGCACCACGGGCCTGTGCTATCGCAGCGACCTGGTCAATCCGGCGCCGTCCAGCTGGATGGACATGCTGAAGCCGGCCGACGCGCTCAAGGGCAAGATCACCATGCTCAAGACCGACCGCTGGCTGATGGCGGCGGGCCTGAAGGCGCTCGGCTACTCGGTCAATTCCGTCGACGAGGCGGAAGTCGGCAAGGCCAAGGAGCTGCTGACGGAAGCCAAGAAGTCGCTGCTCGCCTATGACGACACCACCTTCTATTCCAAGCTGGTGTCGGGCGAGGCGAGCCTGGTCCATGCCTGGGACGGCTGGTGCAACTACGGCATCGCGGAGAATCCGGCGATCAAGTTCGTGGTGCCCAAGGAAGGCAGCGACATGTGGGTCGACACCATGACGGTGACCGCGGCCTCGGAGAACAAGGATGCCGCGATGGCCTTCATCAACTACGTGCTGCGGCCGGACGTGCATAAGTGGGTGGCAGAGAACATCCTCTACAAGGTGCCGAACCAGAAGGCGATGGAGTCGCTCGACCCCGCGCTGATCACGCAGTTCCCCAACATCGGCATTTCACCGGCTGACCTGATGAAGGAGGAACAGCTGCGCGACCTGGGCGACGGGCAGAAGCTCTACACCCAGACCGTGACCGAGATCACGTTTCAGTAGGCTCGCTTGGACAACAGAACCTCATCCCCCCTCCCCCAACTTGGGGGAGGGTCGGGGTGGGGGAAGCGAGCGAAGATTGCGGGCCATCGAAACGCGGCTTCCCCCTCCCTAACCCTCCCCCAAATTGGGGGAGGGGATTTCGCTGCGTGTCCGGTCAGTGTTTCGAAATGACGCGCCGGCTCGTCTTGCTCGCACCCGGCCTGGGCTACCTCGCCCTGTTCCTGGTCGCGCCGTGCCTCATCATCTTCGCTTACAGCCTGTTCGAGCGCGGCACCTATGGCGGCATCGTCTATGACGCGACGCTGGAGAATTACGGCCGCGCCGCCAGCTCGCTGTTCGCGCGCATCTTCCTGGATTCGGTGCGCATCGCCGGGACAGCGACGCTGGTGGCGCTGCTGATCGGCTATCCCGCCGCCTATGCCATCGCGCAGCAGCCGAAGAACCGGCAGATGGCGTTGCTGGTGCTGGTAATGCTGCCGTTCTGGAGCAACTACCTCATCCGCACTTATGCCTGGATCGTGCTGCTCAACAACGAGGGACTGATCAACCGAAGCCTAGAGGCGGCCGGCGTGATCGACGCGCCGCTGCCGCTGCTCTACAACGCGTTCGCGATCGTGCTCGGCCTCGTCTACAACTACGTGCCGTTCGTGATCCTGGCGCTCTACAGCTCGATCTCGCGCCTGGGGCCGGAACTGCGCGAGGCCTCGTTCGATCTCGGCGGCTCGGCCTGGACCACGTTCCGGCGCGTGACGCTGCCGCTGACGGTGCCGGGCATCGCGGCGGGCGCAGTGTTCGTGTTCGTGCTGTCGATCGGCAACTTCGTCACGCCCGACCTGCTCGGCGGCGGCCAGCGGCCGATGCTCGGCAACCTCATCTACAGTCAGTATCTCTCGGCGCGCGACTGGCCGATGGGCTCGGCGCTCGGCTTCATCCTGGTCGTTATCATGCTGGCGCTGCTATTCGGGCAGGCGATCCTGTCGGCTCGCGCTTCCGGCGAGAGCGAAGCGCGCATCGCGCCGGAACCGGCGAGGGCCGCGGCATGATCGCGCGCGATCCGATCCGGCTGTGGCTGAACACCCATCTCGGGCTGGTCTATGTCTTTCTCTATGTGCCGATCCTGGTGCTGATCGTGCTCTCCTTCAACAAAAGCGGCTTGCCGACCGCGTGGACCGGTTTCTCGACCGAATGGTACGGCAAGCTCATCGCCAATCCGAAGATCCTGTCGGCAGCCGGCAACTCGCTGATCGTCGCGGTGGCGTCGACCATCATCTCGACCGCGATCGGCACCTTGCTGGCGATGGGGCTGGAGGAGGGCAAGCCGAATCCCTGGCTCGATGCCCTGGTGGCGGCGCCGATGATCATTCCCGACATCGTGCTGGCGATCGCGCTGCTCAGCTTCTATACGCTGCTCAACATGAGCCTCGGCCTCCATTCCATCGTGCTGTCCCACGCCGTGTTCAACATCGCCTTTGTCTGCATGGTGGTGCGCACGCGGTTGAAGAACTTCGACCGCTCGATCGTCGAGGCCTCGATCGATCTCGGCGCCAGCGAGGTCACGACCTTCCGCCGCGTCACCCTGCCGGTGATCGCACCGGGCGTGGTGGCGGCGGCGCTGCTGTCCTTCACGCTGTCGATCGACGAATTCATCATCGCCTACTTCACCGCCGGCGCAGGGCAGGGCTCGACCACTTTTCCAATGCAGATCTACGCCATGATCCGCTTCGGCGTGACGCCGGAGATCAACGCCATCGCCACCATCGTGATCGGCTTCAGCTTCTTCCTGGTGCTGCTGTCGCAGCGGCTCAACCGCGAGGCGGTGGCATGACGACGCTGCTGCAGATCGACGGCGTCACCAAGCGCTTCGGCCCGGTCACCGCGGTCGACAAGATCTCGCTCGAGGTCAAGGACGGCGAGTTCTTCGCCATCCTCGGCCCCTCGGGCTGCGGCAAGACCACCCTGCTGCGCGTGATCGCCGGCTTCGAGGCGCCGGACGAGGGCCGGGTGCGCCTCGCGGGCGCGGACATCACCGAGCTCAAGGCCAATCGTCGGCCAGTCAACCTGATGTTCCAGTCCTACGCCCTGTTCCCGCACATGACGTCGTTCGGCAATGTCGCCTATGGACTGGAAATGGAAGGGCTGCAGGGCGCCGAGCTGAAGAAACGCGTCGAGCAGGCGCTCGCCATGGTGCGCATGGCCGACTATGCCGCACGCAAGCCGGGGCAGCTGTCCGGCGGTCAGCGCCAGCGCATCGCGCTGGCCCGCGCGCTGGTGAAGCGGCCCAAGGTGCTGCTGCTCGATGAGCCGCTTGGCGCGCTCGACCGCAAGCTGCGCGAGCAGATGCAGATCGAGCTCAAGCGCCTGCAACAGGATACCGGCATCGCCTTCGTGGTGGTGACGCACGACCAGGAGGAGGCGCTGACTCTGGCCGACCGCATCGCGCTACTGGATCGCGGCCGGGTCGTCCAGCTGGCGACACCGCGCGAGCTCTACGACAAGCCGGTCAATCGCTTCGCCGCGGATTTCATCGGCCTGATGAACTTCATCGACGGCGCGGTCGCGGCGAGCGGCTTCGAAGCGCCGGGCCTTGGCCGCCTGCCGGCGCCGAACGGTGTCGCCGATGGTCCGGCCGCCTTGGCGATTCGGCCAGAGCGCGTGCGCGTGATGGACACAGCCGTCGGCGCAACGGTCCAAGGCAAGGTCGAGGGCGCCGCCTTCCTCGGTCAGGATGTGATCGCGCACGTTGCGGTGCCGAACCTGCCGCGGCCGATGGTGGCGCGGCTGGCGGCGGGCCACCCCCTGTCGGCCAAGCTGGCGCGCGGGCAGCAGGTGTGGCTGAACTGGCAGGCTGACCAGGCCGTGATCTTGAAGGATTGAGTAGGAGGAGCGTTCATGGGCAAGACGATCGTATTGTTTCCGGAGGCCGCTTTCGGCCCGGCGCTGAACTGCGTCGGCATCGCGCAGCAATTGCGGAAGGACGGGCACAACCCGGTGTTCGTGTGCGACCGCGGCTTCAAGGGCGTGTTCGAGAAGTACGGCTTCGAGGAGAACCTGGTCGACATGTCGGGCGGCATGTCGGACGAGGAGATCGCCAAGTTCTGGGCCAATTTCATTGCCGAGAAGAAGCCGCACTTCAAGCTGTCGCCGATCGACCAGCTGCCGACCTACGTCATCCCGGTGTGGGAGGCGATCGTCGATTCCGCGATCATCGCCGAGGACGCGCTGAACGCGCACCTGCAGCGCATCAAGCCTGACCTGGTCGCGGTCGACAACGTGATCCTGTTCCCGGCGATCAAGCGCGCCGGCTGCCCATGGGTGCGCATCATCTCCTGCTCGGAGAACGAGATCCCCGATCCCGACATCCCGCCGCATCTGTCGGGCTGCCACGAGAACGACAAGGCCGGCTTCAAGAAGTTTGATGACCGCTTCCTGGAGCTGGTGAAGCCGACCCATGCGCGCTTCAACGAGTTCCTGGCCAAGGTCGGCCACGAGCCTTATCCGCTCGGCCAGTTCTTCGAGGCCTCGCCGGCGATGAACCTGCTGCTCTATCCGAAGCCGCTGGCCTTCAAGCGGCGGCATCCGCTGAGCCCGAAGCAGTTCCAGTATCTCGAGGGCTGCGTGCGCGACGAGGGCACCTATCAGGTGCCGCAATTCAAGACCAACAACGATAAGCCGCTGATCTATGTCAGCTACGGCTCGCTCGGCGCCGCCGACGTCGAGCTCTACCAGCGCATGATCGCGCTGTTCGCCAGGCTGCCGTACCGCTTCCTGATGAATGTTGGCGACTATATCGGCGAGTACACGAATGTGCCGGGCAACGTGCACCTGGAATCCTGGTTCCCGCAGCCGGCCGTCATCCCGCACGTCGATCTCTTCATCCATCACGGCGGCAATAACAGCTTCAACGAGGCGCTGTTCTTCGGCAAGCCCGCCCTGATCATGCCGTTCTGCTGGGACGGCCTCGACAACGCCGCGCGCATCCACGACACCGGCTATGGCGACCAGCTGCCGCGCTATGCCTGGACCGATGAGCAGCTGACCGGCATGATCGCGCGCTTGATCGCGGACCAGCCGATGAAAAAACGACTAGCCGAGGTCGCGAAGCACATGCAGGCGGCCAAGGGGACAGAGAAGGCCGCGCGCATCCTGGCCGAAGTCGCGACCAAGGGGAGCTACAACCCGTGACCGACACGCTGAAAAGCTCGGCGCCGCATATCTACGATGCAGTGTCGTTCGACGATCTCGTGGATTGGGGCGAGCAGGCGAACAGCACGGCGGGCCCGTCGAAGTCGAGCGGGCGCCTGCTGTTCAAGGGGCCGAACAACGAACCGGAGACGGGTGTGTGGGTCTGCACCCCCGGCACCTGGCCGCTCTCGATTCCGCGGGACGAGTTCTGCCATTTCATCGCCGGCCGCGCCACTTACCGCCGCGACACCGGCGAGGTGATCGAGGTCCGGCCCGGCACCTGCGTGCATTTCAACGCAGGTTGGACCGGCACCTGCACTGTTCATCAGACCATGCGCAACGTCTATATGCTGCGCTGAAGGAGCAACGATATGACGACACCTATTCTGTATGACCCGAAGGCCGTGACCGAGGTGAAGGATTGGGGCCCGATCCCGACCATGATCGAGGGCCGCTCCGTCACCTCCGGCGTGCTGCTGCACAAAGGGCCGAACGGCGAGAACGAGAGCGGCATCTGGATCTGCACGCCCGGCTACTGGCGCTGCGAGGTGACGCGCGACGAGTTCTGCCATTTCCTGCTCGGCCGCTGTACCTACACGCACGAGTCCGGCGAGGTGATCAAGATCAAGCCGGACACCATCGCCTTCTTCCCGCAGGGCTGGAAGGGCACCTGCCGGGTGCACGAGACGATCCGTAAGGTCTACATGATCCGATGAGCTTCGATCCCCACGCCGCGCAGATCTTCGTCTCCGGCGGCTACCGCACGGTTCCCGGCGCGCAGACCCAGGATGTGATCAATCCCGCCGACCTGAGCGTGGTGGGCAAGATCGCGCTGTTCGACGCGCGGCACATCGGGACGCCGCTGGAGGCAGCGCAGATCGCGCAGAAGGCCTGGGCCGCGCTGGATGCCAAGAGCCGCGCCGCCGCTTTGCACCGCGTCGCCGATGCCATGGAAGCGAATGCTCAAGGCGGGGTCGCGGAGCTGATGACCCGTGAGATGGGCAAGCCCTACACCGAGGCGGTGGGCGAGCTGCTGAACGTCGGCTCGATCTTTCGCTATTACGCGGAGGTGGCACGCGACGACGGCGGCTTCCTCGCCGGCCCGACCTCGCCGGGCTCGCTGCAATACGCCAAGTATTTCCCCTACGGCATCAGCGCGCACATCCTGCCGTACAACTTCCCGATCATCCTGATGGCCTTTACGGTCGCGGCCTCACTCGCCGTCGGCAACGCGGTGGTGATCAAGCCGGCGCCGGCGACCTCGCTGTGCACCCTCAGATTCATGGAGCATTTCACCAGCCTGCCGCCGGGGTTGGTCTCCTGCCTCACCGGCGGCGCCGACACCGCACAGGCGCTGATCGCCGACGAGCGCGTGAAGGTGGTCGCTTTCACCGGCAGCGTCGAAGCCGGCCAGAAGATTGCGGCGGCTTGTGGCGAGCGGCTGAAGCCGTGCGTGATCGAGGCGGGCGGCAGCGATCCGCTGATCGTGATGGACAGCGCCGACCCGGACGTTGCGGCGGCCGCGGCGGTGACGGCGGCATTCCATCTCTCCGGCCAGGTCTGCACCGCAACCGAGCGCATCCTGGTGCACGAGAGCGTGCACGATGCATTCGTGGATCGCATGGTGGTGCGCACGAAAGAGCTGCGCGTCGGGCCGGGCCTTACCAATGTCGAGATCGGCCCGCTGGTCAGCGAAGCGGCGCGCGACAAGGTGATGAAGCTGGTCGAGCAAGCGGTGGCACAAGACGCCAGGGTCGCCTGCGGCGGCAAGGTGCCGGCCGGGCGCAATGTCGGTTGGTTCTACGAGCCGACCGTGCTGACCGGCGTCACGCCCGACATGGCGATCGTGCGCGCCGAGCTGTTCGGGCCGGTCGCGCCGGTCATCAAGGTGCGCTCGCTCGACGAGGCGATCGTGCTCTCGAACGCCTCGCGCTACGGATTGGGCGCTGCGATCTACACCAACCGCCTGGACGAGGCGATCGCCGCGACCGAGCGGCTGGAGGCCGGCATGGTGTGGGTCAACAATGTCCTCGGCGACAACGACGCGCTGCCGTTCGGCGGCTGGAAGGCCAGCGGCATGGGCCGCGCGCTCAGCCGCCTCGGATTGAACGCCTTCCGCCAGTCCAAGATGGTGATGCTGGATCCCAAGGCCGAGCTGCAGGGTTGGTGGTATCCCTATTCCGACGCGTTCTTCAGGGAGCGCGGCGGGGACAAGCTGGCTAACAGCTGATGCTGCAACTTCCCCCTCCCTAACCTCCCCCAAGTTGGGGGAGGGGATGTTTCATTTTCATTGTCCCCCTCCCCCGCTACGGGGGAGGGTCGGGGTGGGGGAAGTTGCAGCGCGATGACGTCGATCGCTAGGCCACGGTCCGCTTGTACCGCAGCAGCGCCAGCCCCATCGCCGCCAGCATGAAAGCCGCGATCGGCCACAGGTTCGGCCATACCTCGTAGGGCACGTTACCCTTGAGCATCACCCCGCGGATGATCCTGAGGAAGTGCGTCAGCGGCAGCACTTCGCCGATCCACTGAGCCCAGATGGGCATGCCGCGGAACGGGAACATGAAGCCGCTCAGCAGCAGCGACGGCAGGAAATAGAAGAACGACAACTGCATCGCCTGCATCTGGCTCTTG
>DATEOK010000361.1:0-15265 GCA_035274225.1 Dongiaceae bacterium | reverse complement strand
TGATCCCGAAGGTTTCCTTCAGGATCCCTTCGAGCGACGGATGCAGGTAGTCCGGCTCCTCGCGCCCGTGCTTGCAGTTGATGTAGCGCGGGATGTTGTCCATCGGGCCGGGGCGATAGAGCGCCACCACGGCGATGATGTCCTCGAAGCGGTCGGGCTTCAGCTTCTTCAGCACGTCGCGCATGCCAGAACTTTCCAGCTGGAACACCCCAGTCGCATCGGCGTTGGCCAGCATGGCGAAGGTCTTGGGATCGTCGAGCGGCAGGTTGAGCAGGTCGGGCGCCGTGCCGTTGGTCTTCTGGATATGCTCGACCGCAGTCTGCAGCACGGTCAGGGTCTTGAGGCCGAGGAAGTCGAACTTGACCAGGCCGGCCTTCTCGACGTCCTTCATGTTGAACTGCGTGACCGGCATGTCGGAGCGCGGATCGCGGTAGAGCGGCACCAGCTGATCGAGCGGCCGGTCGCCGATCACCACGCCGGCCGCGTGGGTCGAGGCATGACGGTAGAGGCCTTCCAGCTTCAGCGCCGTCTCCAGCATGCGGCGCACGGCCGGGTCTTCCTCCCGCGCCTGCTTCAGCATCGGTTCGCTTTCGATCGCGTCCTTCAGCATCACCGGGTTGGCGGGGTTGTTCGGCACCATCTTGCACAGACGATCGACCTGGCCGTACGGCATCTGCAGCACACGGCCGACGTCGCGCAGCGCCGCACGCGCCTGCAGCTTGCCGAAGGTGATGATCTGCGCCACTCGGTCGCGGCCATAGCGTTCCTGGACGTGGCGCAGCACCTCGTCGCGCCGGTCCTGGCAGAAGTCGATGTCGAAGTCCGGCATGGACACGCGCTCGGGATTGAGGAAGCGCTCGAACAGCAAGTTGAAGCGGAGCGGATCGAGATCGGTGATGGTCAGCGCCCAGGCGACCACCGAGCCCGCGCCGGAGCCGCGGCCCGGTCCGACCGGGATGGGCGGGGTCTGCTGCTTCGCCCACTGGATGAACTCGGACACGATCAGGAAGTAACCGGGAAAGCCCATCTGGATGATGACGCCCAGCTCGAACTCCAGCCGGTCGAGATACGGCTTGCGCGCATCGCCTTCGATGCCGAGCGCCTGCAAGCGCAGTTCCAGCCCTTCCCGCGCCTTCTCGCGCAATACGGTCGCCTCGTCGGCGCCTTCCTGGAATGCCGGCAGAATCGGCTTGCGCGCCGGCGGCATGAAGGCGCAGCGCTGGGCGATCACCAGCGTGTTGTCGATCGCCTCGGGCAAGTCGCGGAACAGCTCGCGCATCTCGCGCGCCGACTTGAAGCGATGCTCTTGCGTAACGCGGCGCCGGTCTGAGTTGTCGACATAGGAACCCTGGGCGATGCACAGCAGCGCATCGTGCGCCGCGAACATACCTTCGTCGCTGAAGAACACGTCGTTGGTGGCGACCAGCGGCAGGTCGGTCGCGTAGGCCAGCTCGATCAGCGCCTCTTCGATCTGGTTCTCCTGCGGCGTCCCATGGCGCTGGATCTCGACATAGAGGCGACCCGGGAAAACGCCCTTCAGGCGGTCTAGCGAGATCCGCGCCGCCTCAGGCCGGTTCTCAACCAGGTGCCGCCCCACCTCGCCTGCCACGCCGCCGGTGAGCGCCAGCAATCCCTCGGCATGCGCCGCGAGGTTCGACAGCGAGATTTGGGGGATGAGGCCCGGCTCGGTCCCGAGGAACGCATCGCTCGTCAGCTTCATGAGGTTGCGGTAGCCGGCCTCATTCTGCACCAGCAGGAGCAGCTGGTCCGGCGGCGGGCGCATCCCCGGCCCTTCCGGCTCGTCCGGCCGGGTGACTGACATCAGGCAGCCGGTGATCGGCTGGATGCCGGCATCCTTGGCGTAGCCGGAGAACTCCATGGCGCCGAACAGATTGCCGGTATCCGTCACCGCCACCGCCGGCATCGCCTGACGGCGCGCCAGCTCTACCAGCTGCTTGGGCTTGATCGCGCCTTCGGACAGCGAATAGGCGGAATGGACGCGCAAATGGACGAAATCGGCGAAGGCCATCGGTGCCCTGCGGTGCTCTGGTCGTTGCTTTCCGACCAGTCTAGCGACCCGCCGAGTCGAACCTTAAGGAAAAAAGAGGCGCCCGCCATGTCAGGGGAAAAAGGCGGGCGCCCGTCAGGGGGACAGAGGAAAGATCAGGTGCCGATTTCCAGCCCATCTTTGTGGGTAATCGCCACGACCGAGGGCCGCGGCGGCAGGTTGTCGGCAAAATCCGGCCAGCGCGTCGTTGACTTATCCAGCGTCTCTGAATCCTCCGCCGGATGCTGGACCGACACGAACAGGGTCTTGCCGTCCGGCGTGAAGCACGGCCCGCACATTTCCGCGCCAGTCGGGCAGGCGAAGAACAGGCGCGGGATGGCGCGACCCTCGCCGTCGGTTTCCGTGCCATAGAGGCCGTCGGCGATGTCGAAGTCGTTGGCGCCGTCGGTCGCGATCCACAGGCGGCCCTTGGGGTCGAACGCGATGTTGTCCGGCGTCACCAGCCAGTTGTTGGCGGTCACGCTTGCACCGTACTTGGCGCCCTGCTCGGCTTTCGAAGGATCGCCCGCCAGCAGGAACACATCCCACTTGTAGGTGGCCGCCGCGTGGTCGGCATCCTTGCCCTCGCCCGGAGGCGACAGCTCGAGGATGTGGCCGGTCTTGTTCTCGGCCCGCGGATTGGCGCCGTCGACCTGATCCGGCTTGCGCTTGGCGTTCTTGGTCATCACGGCGTAGACCTTGCCGTTGACCGGGCTGGCCTCGAAATCCTCCGGCCGGTCCATCGGCGTTGCCCCGAGATGATCGGCAGCGAGGCGCGCCTTGATCACCACCTCGCCCTGGTCGGCAAAGCCGTTCTCCGCCGTCAGGCCGTTCTGGCCGTGCACCAACGGCAGCCAGCGCAGCTCGCCATTGGCGTCGAGCTTGGCAACGGACAATTCGCCTTCGTCGAGCAGGTTCTTGTTGGCATCGCGATCGTTGGGATTGAACGTGCCCTTGGTCACGAAGCGATAGAGGTACTCGAAGTAATCGTCGTCTCCCAGGTAGACGGCGACGCGGCCATCCTTGTTGACGATGGTCGTGGCGCCCTCGTGCGAAAATCGTCCGAGCGCGGTGCGCTTCACCGGTGCGGCGCCGGGCTGGTAGGGGTCGATCTCCACCACCCAGTCGAAGCGGTTGGGCTCGTTCGGCTCCTTGTCGAGATGTAGGCGCGGCTCGACCCGCGCCATGCCGTAATAGTCGGAGCCATCGTAGCCGTAGCGCTCCAGCAGCTTGCCATCCGCGACCTTGGCCGGATCGCCGCCGAAGGTATCGGAGAGACCTTCCTCGCAGGTGAGGATGGTGCCCCACGGCGTGGCGCCGCCGGCGCAGTTGTAGCCGGTGCCGAACACCTTGGCGCCGCTGGGATCGGCCGAGGTCTTGAGCAGCGCATGACCCGCGGCCGGGCCGGAGATCGCGATCTCGGTGAAGCCGTTGATGCGCCGGTTGTACTCGCTGTTCTGCACATACGACCACGCGCCGCCGTCCTTCTTGATCTCGACAACGCTGTGGCCCCAGGCCGCCTGCAGGACGCGGACCTGGTCGTCGCTCAGCTTGCTGACCGCGTCGTCCTCGGTCAGGCCGGGCCACATGAGGTGCGGATCGGGATACTCGTTGTTGACGCACAGCAGCCCGTGCTCGCTGTTGTTCGAGCCGACCGGCAGCGGCATGTAGCCGATGAAATCGCAATTGTAGCCGAACTGCTTCGCCTGGCTCTCGGCGCTCAGCGCCGCCGGATCGAACGTCACGTCGCGGGCGATCGGGTCGCCCCAGCGGATCAGGACATTCGCGTTGTAGTCCGGCGCGACATGATGCGTCTGATCGTAGATACGCGTCAGTTCGGAGAAGCTGAGCGTACTACCCGCCGCCTTCGCGCTGTTCGGCCACAGGCCCGGCACGGCGGCCACGGCTGCGGTGCTCGCAAGGCCCATCAACGCCGCGCGACGATTCAACCGCGCTCCGAGAATGCCTTCATAAGACTCTGATTTTTCGACAGTTCTTGTCATGCCATCCCGCAGTGATTCGTGCTTCGAGACCGCGCGAAGCGTGCGAGGGCCGCATGACCATGACACGGTCGGCCGTATGAATGTACGATGACGAGCCTGTGCACAAAGAAGTGCCCCTCTTCCGCGAGGAAGAGGGGCCAGGACAGGGGAAGTCTCCGCGCAAGGATGGAACGCGGAGCTTCTCGGGGACTTGGATCGCGGCCTATGAGGCCGCCGGCATGCCGGTCAGATAGCCGACCGCGCCGCCGAGCTTGCCGCGGCTGTCGGCATAGTTCGCCTTGATCAGCGGCGTCAGCTGCTCGTAGACCTTCACGTGCAGGCCGCCCTTGATCGCGCCGGTCGCCTCGTCCTTTTCCAGCTCCCAATCGCCGGCGTGCTGGAAATTGCTCATCACGTAGGTGAAGCCGTTGACGTCATCGACCGCGTGCAAGCCAGTAGACTCCGCACCCGACGGCGTCGAGAGCAGGCGTGAGAGCTGCTTGGTGTCGACGTTGAACGCCCAGAGGAAGTTGTTCACGTGGGTGCCGCTGTCCTCGCCGATGAACAGGGTGCGCAGCTTCTCGGAGAACTTGATGTTGTCCGGGTTGCCGATCTTGTCCGGGTTGGCGAGGTTGCCGAGCGCGTCCGGCTCCTTGAGGTCTTCGCCGACCAGCTCGGGAACGGCAGCCATATGGACCGGCACCCACTCGCTGTCGATGGCGGCGCCGGTATCGTCCACCTGCCCGCCCTTCAGCGTGTGGGCATAGACCGCGCCCGCGTTCGGACCCTCGACAGAGATGCCGCCGGAGCCGTTCTTCATCTCCTTGCGGATGTAGCTGATGACCGTATAGGCCACCTTGTCCTTGGCGTTGACGGAGGTGCCTTCCATCTTGGTGAAGCCGAGGCTGGCGCCCTTGACCGCCGCATAGCGGTGGGTCTCGAGGAACGCTGCCGCCTTGTCCTGGCCGTCCACGAACTTCACCCAATTCGGCTTGCCGTTGTAGGGGATCGCAACGTAGCTCGGATCGTTGGGATCCTCTTTCTTGACGTCGAGAATGTCGGAAGCCTTCAGCTTGTCCGCCAGCGCCTTGATCTCGTCGCTGGTCGCATGGCCGAGCTTGATCCAGGTGAGATCGCCGGAGCCGCCATTCTCCTTGGTCTTCTGGTTCCACTTCGCGACATAGAGCGTGCCACTCGAGAGATCGCGCGGCTTGTCGGCGACGAACAGGAACAGGCCGGCGTTGGAGAAATCATCGCCCATCAAGGCCGTGCGCTCGTCCGGCATGACTTGGATCAGCTCGTGCGAGATGCGGCCCAGGCAATAGTGCTTGTTCACCGTGCCGGTGCCGTCGGCGCTGACCGTGATTTCGGGCAGATGGCCGTAGTGATAGGGATTGGCCTTGGCCGCATCTCCGTAGAGATGTTGGCTGAAGCCCTTCAAGAGCTTGTCTTCAGGATTGGTGGCGTCGGGCTCGTATTCCTCGCTGGAGAGGTGCGTGTTCCAGGGCGAGAGGCTGGCGCCGCAGGTGATCCACAGGCCGTTCGCCGGCGCGGTATCCACCACCGAGTATTTGACCAGCTTGAGTTTGCCGGAGCCCTTGTCCTGGTCCAGCGTCAGCACGGCGATCGGCGACGGGAGTTGCCCATAGACATCGCCACCTGCCGCGTCCTCGGTCGTGTATTCGAACTGCACGACGGCAAAGACGGTGTTGCCCTTCACGCCCGGTACGGAGGCACCGTCCAGCTTGAGGAGGCTCATGCCATCCGGGCAGTCGGAGAAGAACTGCAAATTGTCCGGCGAGGACTGGTCCAGAAGCGGCTTCCCGTTGATGTCGTAATAACCGCCGGCCAGTACTTCGCCGCCCTTGCCGTCCGGCACCTTGGCGCCGGTGATGAAGAACGGCTCATAGGCCAGGGTGAAGCTCTGCTCTTTGCCATCCGCGTATTTGACCGCCATGCTCGACCCGACCGACGTCGTCGCCATCGCGGCGGCGTTCGCCAGGCTCGGCGCCGCCATCGAGACGAAGCTGGCGGAGGCCACGGCGGTTGCGGCCACCGCGGTGTTCGCGCCGAACAGGAAGGTGGCGCCACCGGCAAGCGATGTCGCGAGCGGCAGCAAAGGCGCTCCTGCGATGACCTTCAGGGCATCGCGGCGGGATGTATCGGTGGCTCTCATCATCGCTTTTGGCTCCTCCAGAAATGGCGCGAGAACGGCGGGATAGCGCGCTTTGGCCCGCGGGAATCGCAGGCCGGCGTCAGCAATCCCGCGCGACCCTAGGGATCGCCCGTGACGGCTCCGTTACGATATGATGACGAGACGATGTTACCGCCGAACGACAGGCTGATGAAAGCATCACCGGACAAAATGCCGACGGTCAGGCCGTCTCCAGGACGCCTTCGCGGATCGTGACGGCCCGGTCCATGCGACGGGCGATCTCCAGGTTGTGGGTCGCGATCATCGCCGCCACGCCGTCCTCCCGCACCAGCTGCGCCAGCATGGCGAACACGTTGTCAGCGGTGTGGATGTCGAGATTGCCGGTTGGCTCGTCGGCCAGCAGCAGCGTCGGGCTGTTTGCCAGGGCACGCGCGATGGCGACACGCTGCTGCTCACCACCGGACAGCTTGGCCGGGCGGTGGGCCAGGCGCGCGCCCAGCCCCACCCGCTTGAGCAGCTCGGTCGCCCGCGTCCGGGCATCGGCCCGTGACTTGCCGGCGATCATCTGCGGGATGACAACGTTCTCCAGCGCGGAGAACTCGGGCAGCAGATGGTGATACTGGTAGACGAAGCCCATGGTGGTGCGGCGCAGCGCGGTGCGCTTGTCGTCGCTGAGCTCGCGGGTCTGCGTGCCCTTGATGACCACATCGCCATCGGCCTGATGCTCGAGCAGGCCGGAGATGTGCAGCAGGGTCGACTTGCCCGAACCCGAGGGCCCGACCAGCGCTACCATCTCGCCCGGGTAGACCTCGAGGTCGGCACGCTTGATCACTTCCAGCCAGCCGTTGCCGGCCTGGCGGAAGCGCTGCTGCACGTTCTTCAACTGGAGCGCCGCCCTACTCATAGCGCAGCGCCTCCACCGGATCGAGCCGCGCTGCCCGCCACGCCGGATAGAGCGATGCCAGCAGCGTCAGGACCAGCGCCATGACCACGATCAGCGTCACCTCAATGGGATCGACGATCGCGGGCAGCTTGGACAGGAAATAGACCGTCTCGTTGAACAACGGCACACCGCTCAGCCCTTCCAGCCAGCGCCGGATGGTCTCGATATTGACCGCGAAGGCCGTGCCAGCCACGCAACCCAGGAACGTGCCGATGATGCCGACGCTGGCGCCCGACAGCAGAAACACGCGCAGGATCGCGCCACGCGTTGCGCCCATGGTCCGCATGATCGCGATGTTCCGGCCCTTCTCCTTCACCATCATGATCTGGCCGGAGATGATGTTGAACGCGGCCACGATCACGATCAGGGTCAGGATAATGAACATGACGTTCCGCTCGACCTCGACCGCGCCGAAGAAGCTGGCGGTGGCGAGCTGCCAGTCGGACAGCTGGAACCCGGACCCCAGCGCCTTGGCGAGCTCGGACTTGATCTGGCTCACGTCCTCGGGGTTGTTCGCCATGACCTCGAACTTACCGACGCCCTTGGGCTGCTTGAAGTAGATCTGCGCCGCTTCCAGCGGAATGAAGATGTAGGAGCTGTCGTACTCGTACATCCCGACGTCGAACACGCCGACGACCTCGAACTCGCGGATTCGCGGCAATGCCCCCATCATCGAGGCCTGGACCTGCGGCGAGATCGCCTTGAAGACCGACCCGACATTTAGCCGCAGCGTATCCGCCATCCTGGCGCCGATGATCGCGACGTCCTCGCCGTGGAAGTTGTCGACCGAGCCCGCAATCAGATTGCTGGCGAGCGCGGACCGGTTCCGGAAGTCGTCCTGCCGGTAGCCGCGGATGTAGGCGCCGACGCCAGTGCCGTTGGCCGACACGAACACCTGGCCGTCGATCATCGGCGACACGCTCTGCACGCCCGGCAGCTGCTTCAAACGGTCGGCGACTGCCGCATAGTCCGGCAGCGGACCGTTCACCGCGCTGACGGTGATGTGGCTCTGCACGCCGAGGATGCGCTTCAGCAGCTCGGCACGGAAACCGTTCATCACCGACATGACGATGATCAGGGCGGCCACGCCGATGGCGATGCCGAGTAGCGAGAACACCGCGATGACCGAGACGAACCCCTCCTCCCGGCGCGCGCGCAGATAGCGGAAGGCGACGAGACGTTCGAACGCGGAAAAGATCATGCGCCGAGCCGCTGCAGCGCCGCATCGACGCTGAGCTCGACCTTCTCGCCGGTCTTGCGGTTCTTCATCTCGACCTGGCCCTTGGCGGCACCGCGCGGGCCGACCACCAGCTGCCACGGCAGGCCGATCAGGTCCATCTCGGCGAACTTTGCGCCGGCGCGCTCGTCGCGGTCGTCATAGAGCACCTCGACGCCGGCTTTGTTCAGCTTGGCGTAGAGGTCCTCGGCCATCGCGGTGCCGACCTTGTCGTCGACCTTGATGTTGATGAGGCCGACCTTGAACGGCGCCACGCTCTCCGGCCAGATGATGCCGTTGTCGTCGTGGCTGGCCTCGATGATCGCCGCCGGCATGCGCGACACGCCGATGCCGTAGGAACCCATGTGGACGGTGACTGGGTTGCCGTCCTTGTCCTGCACCTGGGCCTTCAGCGGCTCGGAGTATTTGGTGCCGAAATAGAAGATGTGGCCGACCTCGATGCCACGGCCGACATAGCGCTGCCCGGCATCCGGCACGTCCTTCTCGAACTGCGCCTGGTCGTTCTTCTCGTCAGTGCGGGCATAGAGCGACGTGAAGTGGTTCACCACGCCCTCGACCTCGGCGGGATTGGCATAGTTGATGTCCTTGCCGAGCACGTCGTAGTCCAGGAACTTGCGGTCGCAATAGACCTGGCTCTCGCCGGTATCGGCGAGAATGATGAACTCGTGGCTGAGATCGCCGCCGATCGGACCGGTATCCGCTTCCATCGGAATCGCGCGCATGCCCATCCGCGCGAAGGTGCGCAGGTAGGCGACGAAGAATTTGTGGTAGGCGCGGCGCGCGCCCTCGTAGTCCATGTCGAACGAATAGGCGTCCTTCATCAGGAACTCGCGACCGCGCATCACGCCGAAGCGCGGCCGCACCTCGTCGCGAAACTTCCACTGGATGTGATACAGCATCTTCGGCAGATGCTTGTACGACTTGATGCTGTCTCGGAAGATCGTGGTGATCTGCTCCTCGTTGGTCGGGCCGTACAGCATCTCGCGCTCGCGGCGGTCCTTGATCCGCAGCATCTCCTTGCCGTAGGCGTCGTAGCGGCCAGACTCGCGCCACAGATCGGCCGACTGGATGGTCGGCATTAGCACTTCCTGACAGCCCGCCCGGTCCTGCTCCTCGCGCACGATCTGCTCGACCTTCTTGAGCACCTTGAAGCCGAGCGGCAGCCACGAATAGATGCCGGCGCTCGCTTGGCGGACCATGCCGGCGCGCAGCATCAGCCGGTGGGAGACGATCTCGGCCTCGGCTGGGTTTTCGCGGAGGGTGGGCAGGAAGAACTGGGACGAACGCATCTGGCCTCGCTGACGGCGCCTTTGAGAATTAACGGGAATCCGGGCGGAATTTAGGCAAACGGGGCTGGCCTGTCTATGGAGGGCTAATTGAAACCCCGGTCCCGGCAGGCCTGTTCCAGCGCGGCGATCTCCGGGTCGGTCAGCTCCTGATCCTCGAAATAGACCCGGTTGCCGCGTACCGCGACCACGCCGACCAGGGCGGTCGCGTCATACAGCACCGAATTGGCGGGAATGCCGTATTTGTCCTGAACCAGGACCTCGATCGGGATGTAGATCACGTCCGGCAGCTGGATCTGCTGCCCGCCGCCGAGATCGGCCGGCACCACCGGGCGGCCATGGACATCGACGCCCGGCTGGTAAGTGACATCCGGCGCCGGCTCGTGGTTGACCAGCCGCGAGCAGTCCTTGCGCGAGATGGCGATTTCCGCGCTCGCCGGTGCCGCCCACGCAACAGCCGCCAGGACAAGGGCGATGAATCCGATGATCCGCATGAACCTATGGTAGCACGAGGCCGAAGGCCAAGCGATCACAGTCGCACGACATGGACCTTGGTGACCGGCTTCTTGTCGTAGGCCTTGCTGAACCAGCGGCGAGCAGCGAGGCGGCAGATTTCGGTCAATTCTTCGTTATCCTTCAGCTGGTCGCGCGACAGGCCGTCAAGTGCTTCGGCAATGGTTTGCGACATCGCGGCCGTCGCCTTCTCTCCCAGCTCGCCACCATCGAGCAGTCCCTCCAGGCTGACCTGGGGCGGCGCCAGCAGCTTGCCATGCTTGTCCAACACAACCGACGCCATGATGAGGCCGTTGAAGCTCATTCGGTGTCGATGGCGCAGCAGGTCCCCTTCCAGCCGCACCAGCGCCTTGCCGTCGAGGCCGAGACGGCCGCACGGCACCGCGGCGACGATCTCCGCCGCGCCCGGTGCCAGGCGGATGATGGCGCCGTTGGCGGCCTCGAGCGCCTGCGGCACCTGGCATTCCTTGGCCAGCGCGACATGCTCCTTGATATGGCGGGCTTCGCCATGGACCGGGATCGCGATCTTCGGGCGGATCATCTGGTACATCTCGATCAGCTCATCGCGCGCCGGATGGCCGGAGACATGGATGTCCTCCTCGCGGTCGGTGATGACGCGCACGTCCTGGCGCGTCAGATCGTTCTGCAACTGCGCGATCGACTTCTCGTTGCCCGGGATGGTGCGGGAAGAAAAGACCACGGCGTCGCCCGGCTCGAGCGTGACATGCGGATGCTCCCTGCGCGCGATGCGGGCCAGCGCCGAGCGCGGCTCGCCCTGGCTGCCGGTGCAGATCATCAGGATCTTGTCGCGCGGGAAGTAGCCGATATCGTGCTCCTGGATGAATTCCGGGAGGTCGGTCAGGTAGCCGTTCTCCTGCGCCGACGCAACCATGCGCCACATCGAGCGGCCGATCAGCGCCACCTGCCGGCCATGCTCGATCGCCACCCGCGTGATGGTCTCGAGGCGCGCCACGTTGCTGGCGAAGCAACCGACCGCGACGCGGTTCGGCAGCTTACCGATCACCTCGCGCAGCGAGTCGCGCACGTCTGCTTCCGAGCCGGAAGCGCCCTCGACGAACACGTTAGTGGAATCGCACACCATCGCCAGAACGCCGCCATCGCCTAGCTTGCGGAGCGCGGCTTCGTCGGTCGCCTCGCCAACGAGGGGCGTCGGATCCAGCTTCCAGTCGCCGGTATGCAGCACCGCACCGAGCGGCGTGCGCACAACGACGGCATTGGGCTCGGGGATCGAATGCGTCAGGGTGATCAGCTCGACCTCGAACGGCGCCAGCGACACCTTGCCCGACATCGGGATCAGCGTGATGGGCGCTTCCTTCGCGAGGCCGGCTTCCTCCAGCTTGCGGCGCAGAACCGAGGCAGTGAACGGCGTCGCGTAAAGCGGGCATCTCAGCTGCGGCCAAAGATAGGGAACCGCACCGATGTGATCCTCGTGTGCGTGCGTGAGGACGAGGCCGACCAGGTCCCCTACTCGCTCCTTGATGAAGGAGATGTCCGGCATGATGACATCGACGCCCGGCGTCGATTCATCGCCGAAGGTGATGCCGAGATCGACCATCAGCCACTTGCCGGCATGGCCGTAGAGATTGAGATTCATGCCGATCTCGCCGGCCCCACCCAAAGCGAGGAACAGCAACTCATCGCTCTTAGGCGAGAACGCGTCCGTCATCGACACACCGCCGTCGAACATCCCTCTTCCCCCCTTGTGGGGGAAGGATACGAAGGCTTAGCGAACGCAGTGAGCTTAGCCGGAGTTGGATGGGGGGTGACGCCGCACGAACAGCGGTCAGGCGGTCGCGAAGCTACTTCGTCGGCGATCGTGCGGCGGCACCCCCCATCCCAACCTTCCCCCACAAGGGGGGAAGGGGCTTTGCCGAGCGCTTGAAGGGCTTGCAGCAAGCTACCCACGGTTCCGCCGATAGATCTCGATCAGGCCGCGGGTGGTGATCTCCTGGTCCAGGTGCTGCAGCACCGGCGTGCCGCCGTGGAACAGCGGGGCAAGGCCGCCGGTCGCGACGACCTCGAGCGGGCCGCCGAACTCCGCCTGGATGCGCGCGACGATGCCCTCGATCAGCCCGACATAGCCGAAATAGATGCCCGACTGCATCGCCGTCAGCGTGTCCTTGCCGATCGCGCGCGCCGGCCGCTCGACGGCGATGCGCGGCAGCTTGGCGGTCATGCTGTGCAGCGCCTCGAGGCTGAGATTGATGCCGGGCGAGATCGCGCCGCCGACATAGTTGCCGGCCGCGTCGACCACGTCGAAGGTGGTCGCGGTGCCGAAATCCACCACCACCAGCGGCTTGTTGTATTTGACGTGACCGCCGACGGCATTGGCCAAACGATCGGCGCCGACATCCTGGGGCGACATGTCCATCAGGACCTCGATGCCGAGCTTCACGGCCGGGTCGCCGACCACCAGGGGCTTGGTCTTGAGGTGCTTCTCGCAGAGCATGCTCAGATGAAACAGGCTCTGCGGCACAACCGTTGCAATGATCGCGCCGTCGATCTGCCCCAGCGCCATTCCCGACATCTGCATCAGCTGGTGCAGCCAAACAACATACTGGTCCGCGGTGCGGCCCGGATCGGTCTTCAGCCGCCAGTCGCCGACCATGCGATCCCCCTCGCAGGCGGCGAACTTCACGTTGGTGTTGTTGGCGTTGATCGTCAGCAGCATGGCTCAATCCTTCCGCGGCGCGGGAAAGTATACATCGCCGGCGGCAATGCGCCGCTCCGTTCCATTGGATAGGCCGAGGCGCAAGGTCCCATCGGGCTCCAGGTCCTGGAACACGCCGGTAAGCGTCTCGCGCTCCAGCCGCACCTCGATGGCCTCGCCCAGGCCCGCGGCGCGGCGGCGCCAGGCCGGCAGCAGCGCCGCGAAGCCTGCTCGTTCCCAGTTGTCATAGAGCGGCGCAAACGCGGACAGCAGACGCTCCAAAAGCGCCTGCGGGGCGACGGCCGCGGCACCGGCCGCGACCAGGTCGGTTGCCGGATAAGGCGTGTCCGCCGGATGGCTGGCGATGTTGACGCCGATCCCCAGCACCACGAATCCCGGCTGGGCCTCCAGCAGGATGCCGCTCGCCTTGCTGCCCTCGATCAGCAGGTCGTTCGGCCATTTATGCCGGACCGGCGTGCCGGGCGGCAGCAGCGCTTCGGCAACATCGCCGATGGCCATCACTGCCGCAAATCCCAGGGCAGCCGCTTCCGAGGCTGGGCGCTTGGGGCGCAGCAGGATCGATGCATAGAGATTGCCCTGAGGCGAGGTCCAGCTCCGCCCGCGCCGGCCGCGGCCGGCTGTCTGGCGGTCGGCCCGGATTACCAGGCCGGCAGCCTCCCCCGCCAGCGCGCGCAGGCGGCAGGCTTCGTTGGTGCTGTCGATCTCCGCGACCTGTTCGATCCGGAAGCTGAGGCTCATCCCGGGAAGAGCGAGGTGGCCGCCGCGATGGCGCGGCTCTGGATCGGATTGATGAACAGGATGCCGACCACCACCACCGCCAACGAGCCGGCGAGCACGATCTTCAGCGAACCGTCGACCCGATCGAAGCTGCCGACCGCTTCGTCGAAATACATCACCTTGATGACCCGGACGTAGTAGTAGGCCGAGACCACGCTGGTGACGACGCCGATGACCGCGAGCACGAACAGGCCCTGATCGACCGCGGCCGCAAACACCATCCACTTGCCGAAGAAGCCGACCAGCGGCGGGATGCCAGCCATCGAGAACAGGATGGCGGCGAAGATATGGGCCAGCCACGGCTGGCTCTTGGCGAGGCCGGAGAGATCGGCAATCTCCTCAACCATCTGGCCCTTCTGGCGCATGGCCAGGATGACGGCGAAGGAGCCGAGAGTCATCGGCACATAGGTCGCCATGTAGAACAAGAGGCCGCTGACGCCCTGCGGCGTTCCCGCGGCAAGGCCGACCAGCGCATAGCCGATGTTGCCGATCGAGCTGTAGGCCATCAGGCGCTTGATGTTGCGCTGTCCCATCGCCGCGAAGGCGCCGAGGATCATCGATCCGATTGAGATCGCGAAGATGATCTGCTGCCACTGGTCGGTGAGACCGCCGAACGCATCGACCAGCACACGGGTGAACAAGGCAATGGCGGCGACTTTCGGCGCAGCCGCGAAGAAGGCGGTGATCGGCGTCGGCGCGCCTTCATAGACGTCCGGTGTCCACATGTGGAACGGCACCGCCGAGATCTTGAAGGCAAGGCCCGCGCACAGGAACACCAGGCCCACGATCAGGCCGAGCGACGGCGGCATCGCACCGCTCAGCGCCGTCGCCAGGCCGGCGAAGCTCACCGTGCCGACGAAGCCATAGATCATCGAGGCGCCGTAGAGCAGCATGCCCGAAGACAGCGCGCCGAGGACGAAGTATTTGAGGCCGGCTTCGGTCGACTTCACCGTGTCGCGCCGGATCGCGGCGGTGACGTAGAGCGCGAGGCTCTGCAACTCCAGGCCGACATAGAGCGAGATGAGGTCGTTGGCCGACACCATCAGCATCATGCCGAGGGTTGCCAGCAGCATCAGCAGCGGCAGCTCGAACCGCGCCATGCCCTCGCGCTCGGCATAGGAGAATGACATCCAGATCGAGGCGATGGCGGCGATCAGCGCCAGAACCTTGGCGAACACGCCGAACCTGTCGACGACGAAGTGGCCGCCGAAGGCCAGCTGCGGCACGGTCGACACGTCGATGCCGAGCATCACGACGATCGCGATCACGATGACCGCAATCGACAACAGGCCGATCAACCGCATGGCGCGATCACCGGCATAGGCGCCGATCAGCAGCAGGACCATTGCTGAAACCGCGATCCAGATTTCCGGCAGGGCGGCGTGGAGGTTGAGATCGATCATTGTGATTGCCCCTCCGCCGGCGCCGCGGGGGCGGGCTCAGTGGTTGCCGGTTCGGTCGTCGTGGGTTGGGTGGGTTCAGCCGGCGCAGCCTCCGCCGGCGCGATGATGCCGCCCGGCTGCGTGGTGCCGGCGGCCACCTGGTAGTTAGAGATCAGCTGGTCGATCGCCGGGCCGGTGACGGCGGTAAAGCTGGCCGGATAGATGCCCATCCACAGCACGATCAGGATCAG
>DATEOK010000360.1:0-38904 GCA_035274225.1 Dongiaceae bacterium | reverse complement strand
GAGGGATCATCGCAGGGACATCCTCTCTCTCCCGTCATGGCAAGACTTGGCCTTGCTATCCACGAGTTTCCTTGAGCGATACCGAGCAGCAGCAGGCAAACTCGTGGATCCCAAGGTCAAGCCTTGGGATGACGGAGTGTTGCAGGTCGAGGTGGTTGAGAAAATTGACTCTGAGCCCTGCTTCAACGACTTTGTCCCTTCTGTCGATCTACAAGACCCGACAAGAACCAACATTTGCCACCAATATGAGCAGCGCAGCGGACATTCAAGTGGGGGACTGGGTCGACCGGCACGTGCCGGCCGGATGGCGGCCCTATGTGCGGCTGGCGCGGCACGACCGGCCGATCGGCGTCTGGCTGCTGCTGTTCCCTTGCTGGTGGTCGATCGCCATGGCGGCGGAGCCCGGCCGCTGGCCCGACCTCTGGCTTATTCTCCTGTTCGGCATCGGCGCGTTGGTGATGCGCGGCGCCGGCTGCACGGTCAACGACATGGTCGACCGCGACATCGATGCCAAGGTGGCGCGCACCGCGACCAGGCCGCTCGCCAGCGGCCGTCTCACCCTGACCCAGGCCTTCGCGTTCCTCGGGCTGCAGCTCGCCATCGGCCTTGTCATCCTGCTGCAATTGTCGGCGACGGCGATCTGGCTCGGCGTCGCCTCGCTGATCCTGGTCGTGCTCTATCCCTTCATGAAGCGCATCATTTGGTGGCCGCAGGCCTTCCTCGGTCTCACCTTCAACTGGGGCGCCCTGATGGGCTGGGCCGCGGTGCGCGACGAGGTCGCGTGGCCGGCCGTGCTGCTCTATGCCGCCGGCTTCTTCTGGACGCTGAGCTACGACACGATCTACGCCCACCAGGACAAGGAGGACGACAGCCTGATCGGCGTCAAGTCCACCGCGCTCAAGCTCGGCGCCGATACCAAGAAGTGGCTGCTGTGGTTCGACCTGGCGATGCTGGCGCTGCTGATCGCGACCGGCGCAAGCGCCGGGCTGGGCTGGCTCTATTATGTCGCCGTGCTCGGCGTCGCCGCGCATCTCAAGTGGCAGGAGTTCGACGTCGATCTCGACAATCCCCAGGACTGCCGTTCCAAGTTCCGCAGCAACCGCTTCATCGGGTGGATCCTGCTGGCCGGCCTCGTGCTCGGACGCCTCTGGTCGTGACGCAGGGTCCGGCTGCCGATCCCACCGCCTTCATCCTGGCCCAGACCGCGATCGCCGCGTCGCCGCTGGTGCCGGAGATCAAGCTACATCTCGCGACCGAGATCACGCCGATCTGGGAAGCGACCGAGGCAACGCTCGCTGCGATGAACCTGCCGCCGCCCTATTGGGCCTTTGCCTGGGCCGGCGGCCAGGCGCTGACGCGCTTCCTGATCGACCATCCCGATTGGGTGCAGGGCAAACGCGTGCTGGACTTCGCCGCCGGCAGCGGCCTCTCCGCCATTGGCGCCGCCAAGGCCGGCGCGGCGCAAACGCAAGCCGCCGAGATCGATGACTTCGCCATCGCCGCGATCGCGCTCAATGCCCGCGTCAACAACGTGGCCATCGAGTTGGTGCGCGAGGATCTGATCGGTGTCGCGCCGCGCTGGGATGTCGTGCTGGCCGGCGATGTCTGCTACGAGCGGCCAATGGCGGAAAAGGTCATCACCTGGTTCCGCGCACTCGCAAGCCGCGGCGTCGCCATTTTGATGGGCGATCCGGGCCGCGCGTACCTGCCGCAATCGGGCCTGCTCGAGCTCGCGCGCTATCAGGTGCCGACCAGCCTCGAGCTGGAAGACCGCACTCAGCGCGAGACTATTGTCTGGCGCTTGATGCCGTGAGCAGCAGTAAACGTGTTTACTGCGTGATTCTCTTTTCTCGCGCGCAAGAAGCGCGCTAGACTGAACTGTCTTTGATCGCGCTTTTGTGGCGGCTGCTGGCGGCTGATTGACCCGATGGCGTGTGAGATCGAAGGCCGCCTTTCGTTTCGCGCCAAATAACAGCCCGGCATTGCAAAGAACCGGGTGCGACTCCCTGTGCGAGCGCGCGTGCCCGCACGACCTGCTAGCCCCAAGTGAACCAGTTGGAGGGATCATGGCTTTCACACTCAAGATCAATGGAGCGGATCACACCGTCGATGTCGACGGCGAGACGCCGCTGCTCTGGACATTGCGCGACGTGCTCGGCATGACCGGCACCAAGTTCGGCTGCGGCCAGGCCTTGTGCGGCGCCTGCACTGTGCATCTCGACGGCACCGCCGTGCGCTCGTGCCAGACGGCCGTGCAGGATGCGGTCGGCATGGAAGTCACCACCATCGAAGGCCTGTCGCCGGACGGCAATCATCCGGTGCAGGTCGCCTGGCGGGAGGCCAACGTGCCGCAATGCGGCTATTGCCAGGGCGGCCAGATGATGCAGGCCGCCTCGCTGCTGAAGGACACGCCGAATCCCACCGATGACGACATCGATTCGGCGATGAGCGGCAACATCTGCCGCTGCGGCACCTATCCGCGCATCCGCGCCGCCATCAAGGCGGCCGCTACGAAAGTGGCAGGTGCACAATGAAATACGATGACACTTTTGGCGCACCGATCGCCAACGTCAGCCGCCGCGCGTTCCTGAGCGGGATCGCGGCCGGCAGCCTCATTCTCAGCGCCGGCCTGCCGGCGCGCGCGGCCGAAGAGAAGTATGCCGGCGACGGCATGCCCAACGGCCTGCGCGAAGACCCGAAGATTTTCATCGCCATCGCCGAGGACGGCACCGTCACCGTGCTGTGCCATCGCTCCGAGATGGGGCAGGGCGTGCGCACCAGCTGGCCCTTGGTGGTGGCCGATGAGCTGGAAGCCGACTGGGCCAAGATGAAAGTCGCGCAAGCCCAAGGCGACGAAGCTCGCTTCGGCAACCAGGATACCGACGGCTCGCGCAGCATGCGCCATCACTTCATGATCTTGCGCCGCATGGGCGCTGCCGCGCGCCAGATGCTGGAGCAGGCGGCTGCCAAGCAATGGGGCGTGCCGATCGTGGAAGTGGAGGCGGTCAACCACGAAGTGGTGCACAAGGGCTCCGACAAGCGCCTCGGCTACGGCGAACTCGCGAAGGCCGCGGCCGATCTGCCGGTGCCGGCGCGCGACAGCCTGAAGCTCAAGGACCCTGCCAAGTTCCGCTACATCGGCAAGGGCGAGACGCCGCTGATCGACGGCTTCGACATCACCACCGGCAAGGCGCAGTATGGCATCGACACCAAGCTCGACGGCATGGTGTTCGCCGTGGTCGCGCGGCCGCCGGTGTTCGGCAGCACGGTGAAGTCGTTCGACGACGCTGAGGCGCTGAAGGTGCCGGGCGTGCTCAAGACCGTCCCGATCGAAGGAACAGCGGCGCCGGCGGTGTTCCAGCCGCTCGGCGGTGTCGCCGTGGTCGCGACCAACACCTGGGCCGCGATGAAGGGCCGCGAGGCGCTGAAGATCGAATGGACCGACAGCCCGCATTCGACCTACTCCTCCGAAGCCTACAAGGCGACGCTGGAGGAAGCGGTGCGCAAGCCCGGAGGCTTGGTCGTGCGCAACGACGGCGATGCCGAGAAGGCGCTCAGCAACGCGGCCAAGAAGGTCGAGGCGGAATACTACATCCCGCACCTCGCACATGCGACGATGGAGCCGCCCGCCGCGGTGGTGCAGATCGTGAACGGCAAGTGCGAGGCCTGGTCCTGCGTGCAGTCGCCGCAGGCGACGCGCGACCACCTGGCGACGCGCCTCGGCATCCCGCCGGAGAACGTGACCGTCAACGTCACGCTGCTCGGCGGCGGCTTCGGCCGCAAGTCCAAGCCGGACTACGTCGTCGAGGCCGCGCTCGTCTCCAAGGCGATGGATGGCAAGCCGGTCAAGCTGACCTGGAGCCGCGAGGACGACATCACCAACGACTACTTCCATGCCGTCTCGATGGAACGCATCGAAGTGGGGCTCGACGATGCCGGCAAGCCTACGTCGTGGCTGCACCGCAGCGCCGCGCCCACCATCATCTCGATCTTCGCCCCCGACCCCAAGGTCGAGGCCGACTTCGAGCTAGGCATGGGCCTCGTCGACATGCCGTTCGCGATCCCCAACGTGCGGATCGAGAATCCGCAGGCCGAGGCGCATACCCGCATCGGTTGGTTCCGCTCGGTCTACAACGTGCCGCACGCCTTCGCGGTGCAGTCCTTCGCCGCCGAGCTGGCGGCCGCGGCCGGCCGCGACCAGAAGGACTATCTGCTGGAACTGATCGGCCCGGCACGGCAGGTCGACACCCGCGACATGTCGGTCAAGTGGAACTACGGCGAGGACCCCGGCGTCTACCTGCTCGACACCAAGCGCCTGCGCGGCGTGGTGGAAACGGCGGCGGAAGCGGCCAAGTGGGGCCGCGAGATGCCGAAGGGCCGCGGCCTCGGCATCGCGGCACACCGCAGCTTCGTGACCTACGTGGCGTCGGTGGTGGAGGTGGACGTCACCGACAAGGGCGTCCTCACCATCCCGCGCGTCGACATCGCGGTCGACTGCGGGCCGCAGATCAACCCCGACCGCATCCGCTCCCAGATGGAGGGGGCGGTCATCATGGGCATCAGCCTTGCGACCTTGGGCGAGATCACGTTCAAGGACGGGCGGAGTGAGCAAACCAACTTCGACGGCTTCGAGGTCACGCGCATCGACGCCGCGCCGAAGGAGATAAACGTCCACATCATGCCGGCAAGCGACTACAGCTTGCCATTAGGCGGCGTCGGCGAACCTGGCGTGCCGCCGATCGCCCCGGCACTTACCAACGCCATCTTCAACGCCACCGGCAAGCGCATCCGCGCCTTGCCGATCCGCGACCAGCTGGCGACCTGATCGCGCACGAAACTCCCTGCCTCGCATCCAGCGGGGCAGGGAGCCTATCCATCCCCACTCTGGCCAAGTGCCGGCCGCTGCGCTAAGAGAGCGCAAGCCGAAAGCCAAAAAGAACGCGATGCGTAAGACCATCGGTTTCACGCTGTCCACGAGGTTGGGGAAATGACGTCTCAAGTCGGAACGGTTTCGGAGCTCTGGCGCTATCCGGTGCAGAGCCTGCAGGGCGAGCGACACACCGTGCTCGGCTTCACGACCGCAGGCGTGGTCGGCGACCGCGGCTACAGCATCGTCGACGACACCGGCGAAGGCGGCACCGCCGCGCGCCCGCAGTGGAAGCACTTGATCGGCTGGCGCGCCCGCTATCTCGCCGAGCCCACGGCCGGCGCCGACCTGCCGAAGGTCGAGATCACCTTCGACGACGGCACGCAGATGATCTCCGACGATGCGCGGCTCGACGCTGCGATCTCCGAGCGCCTCGGCCGCCGCGGGCGGCTGGCGGTGACCGCGGCGCCGGACGTGAAGCGGCCTTATGTCGCTTCGCCCTGCCACCTGCTGACCAGCGCAACCCTGAAGGCGCTCAGTGCCGCCTACCCCAGCGGCCGCTTCGTCTCGCGGCGTTTCCGCCCCAACGTCACGCTCGACTGCGGCGATGCGGTCGGCTTCCTTGAGACCGACTGGATCGGCCGCTCGCTCACGATCGGCGCGCTCGCCATGAAGGGCACCGAGCATTGCCTGCGCTGCGCCCTCACCACCCGCCCGCAAGGCGACCTGCTCAAGGACGCCGGCATCCTCCACACCGCGCAGCAGCACAACCAGAACCGCGTCGGCATCTACACAGAGATCGGCGCGACGGGTGTGCTGCGCGTTGGAGACGCCGCAATTCTGCAATAGGACGGCGATGATCGTTCTCCTGCCGTACGATCCCGCGTGGCAGGTGCAATTCGCCTCTGCGCGCGAAGAGATCTTGTCGGCATGCAATGGCCTCATCCTCGAGGTGCACCATGTCGGCAGCACCGCAATTCCCTGCATCGCCGCCAAGCCGGTGATAGACCTGATGCCGGTTGTACGCCGGTTCGAGGATGGCGCCGCCAGCGTTGCGGCGTTGCAGGCCCTTGGCTACCAGTCTCGCGGCGAGCATGGCATTGCGGGCCGGCACTATTTCGTGCGCGGAACGCCGCGCACTCATCAAGCGCATCTGTTCGCCGCCGGCCATCCTGAAATCGAGCGGCACCTGCTGTTCCGGGATTATCTGTGCGCGCATGCGTACGAGCGCGCCGCTTATGAGCGGCTGAAGCGGAAGCTCGCGGCAGAATTCGGCGATGACCGGCAGGCCTACGCGGCGGCCAAGACTCCCTTCTGCGATCGCATCGATCGCCTGGCGCGTGCCGAACGGCAGCGCCGCTAGTACCTGCTACGTAGTTGATCGCGTCTCGACCGACGGCAAAAGTGCTCCCGTGACGTGTTGCGCGGAGCGGTCATGGCACTGGTGCACAGCGGAAAGTATGCGGTCGAGTCACGCGAATCGACTCGATGGCGGTGGTTTACCTGGCTCAAGGGTCGCCTGCAGGCCTGGCGTCGCGAGGCCGACGATCGGCACTATCTCGCCGGCCTCAATGACCACAATCTGAGGGACCTTGGGATTTCCCGTCATGATGTGGACCGGGATGCGGCTTTGCGCGATCGCTTCTGGTGAGCGCGATGGACGGCATCCTGCTCGGCCCGTTGCTGCTGTTCTCCTCCGTCATGTCGCTGACGCCGGGGCCGAACGTCGTCATGGTCACCGCGTCGGCCGCGAACTTCGGGTTCCGCCCCGTCATCCCGCACATGCTGGGCATCACGCTCGGCTTCGGGCTGCTGGTGATGGCGGTGGGCCTCGGCCTCGTCGGTTTGTTCCAGGCCGAGCCGCGGCTGCACCTCGCGCTCAAGTATCTCGGCGGCGCCTATCTGCTCTATCTCGCGTGGCGGATCGCGCGGGCAAGCGGCACCGGCACGGGCGCCGCGCGCACCAAGCCGATCGGCTTTGTCGAGGCTGTTCTGTTCCAGTGCGTCAATCCGAAGGGCTGGGTGTTCGCCATCGGTACCATCGCGGCCTACACCACGATCGGCGGCAATGCCGTGTGGCAGACCTCGGTGATCGCCGCGGTGAACGCCGCGACCTGCCTGGTTTCGGTGGTCGTGTGGGCCGCGTTCGGCACCGTCATCGGGCGCGCCCTCGGCAACCCGCGTCTTCGGCGACTGTTCAACTGGTCGATGGCCGGCCTGCTGGTGCTCTCGCTCGTTCCGGTGTTCCGCTAGCAGCCCAGCTTTGCAGACGTTTCGCCGTCTCTTCGTCCATCGGGAAGAAGCTTTCGATCCGCAGCTCCTGCAGCGTCACGTCCTGCGGCGTGCCGAGGGTGGCGATGGTGGTGAAGAGGCGCAGCGCCGTGCCCTGCTTGTGGAAATGCATGGCCAGCACCGGGCCTCCGTCCGCGCCATTCGAAGCCTGGTTCAGCGCGGCGCGCACGCCGTGATAGGCCATCAGCCGGTCGAGCAGGGCGGCGGTCTCGGCGAGCCCGTCCGCGCGCGCATCGGCCTCCACGCTACGGATGAAGTGCCGCACCACCTCCGCCCAGTTCGTGATGTACGGCCGCAGCACGTCGGGCGCTACCAGCGCATCGGCGAGGTTGATCGCAGTGCCTGGCGCGACCGGCCCGAGCAGGAACTCGACCAGCCGCACCGCGCCCGCGTTGGCGCGCAGCAGGTTCCAGTGCCGGTCGACCACCACCGCCGGATAGGGCTCCTGCTGCGCCAGGATATAGTCGAGCGCCCGCGTCACATCGGCGAGGTCGGGCGCCGCCAGGTCGCGCTGCCGCCATTCCGGCGCGAATCCGGCCGCGAGCAGCAGCGCGTTGTGCTGGCGCAGCGGCAGGTCGAGCGCGCCGGCGAGGCGGTCGACCATGTCGCGGCTCGGCGCCGCGCGGCCCAGTTCGAGGAAGCTCAGGTGCCGCTGCGAAATGCCGGCGCGTCCAGCCAGCGCCAGCTGTGCCAGGCCGCGCCGTCCGCGCCAGGTCTTCAGCTGATCGGCAAAGGTCACGTCATGCGGCATGACTACCTCGGAGGTCGTAGAGGCAATGGTGTGCCGAGCATGCTGCCGCGTGATGTCCGCATGTGACAGGAGTGGCACGCATGGCGCTATGCGACGCCGTCCCGGCGCGATAGTGTCGCGGTTGGACATTGTGCATCGGGGGTTCCGAGTCGTGATGGCGTCTCTGCGGCTGGGCTTGTTGGCTGGACTCGTCGTGTGTCTCGCCGCGTGCGAGAACACTGCGCCCACACCCAAGTCCAATGCGATCTGGGTGATCGAGGACGGCACGACCGTCGTTCACAACCCGTCCGGCATACGGGCGCCTCGGCAAGCAGGCCGGTTTCGTTACATCAAGAAGTACGAGGGCGAGCGGCAAGACCTGGTGGTGGTCTACGACGCCGCGCCGGAGCCCGGATCGATACGGGTCTACTTCTCGGGCCTCATGCCACCCGTCCCCGAACCCTGCGATGCGCTGGTGGCGCGCAGGGCGGAGCGCGTCAGCCAACACGCCGAGTTCACCCAGCAGGTTGCGCCATGGACCGACCTCTCCCCGCTATTCGTGGGCATGGAGGCCGGCCGGGCCGCCGTCTATGACTCGGAACTCAACATAGATGGCGCCACCGTGCCGACCCGATCGCAGCTCTACATCCTGTGCGGCGCGGGCGGCTCCTGGTTCCTGGAATATCGCGCCGACTATCCGCGCGATGGCCAGGGCAGCGGCTGGATCGAGGAACTGATCGCCGAGACCGCCCCGGACTAGATCATCCGCTTCGCCGTCGCCGCGCTGCCTTCCAGCCAGCCGAGATAGTGGATCAGCGGCGCGCGCCAGGGCAGTTCGATCTTGATGTCGAAGCGGAACCAGCCGTCCTCGTGCGCCTCTTCGGCCCTGAGATGCGGCCATAGGATCCTTGGCGTCGGGATGCCGAGCGTGCGCATGCCGACCACGTCGAGGGTGAGCGTACCGTCCTCCCTGACCCCGGTCTTAAGGTCGAACTCGACCAGCCCGAAGCTCTCGCGCACGATGCGCGCGCCGGGCGCGGTCGGCAGCAGGCGGGTCTTGATGTCGTGCCCGCCGAAGCCGCGCATCCACACTTCGCCGACCCGGTCGCGCAATACCGTCACCGACATCCGCGGATAGAAGCCGGCCGGCGGGAAGTGGAAGAACCAGCCGACCAGCCGCGAGAGCAGGGTGGTGCCGCGCTGCACCTGGGCGAGGCCGCGCCAGTAGCCGATCTGCTCTGTCCCGTGCAGGTCGCGCACCGCGCCGCCGAGCCGCTCGAAGCTGCGGCCCATCAAGCCCTTGAGCAGCCGCTTATCGCGCGACGATGCGAAGCCCGACAGGATGGTCATGGTGAGCCCCCGTGTCCGATTTCTTTCCGGCGATCTCCGCCAGCGCCGCATCCAGTGTGCGATAGCGGAACTGGAAGCCAAGCTGGTCAGCCCGCTCCGGCAGCACGCGCTGGCCGTCCAGCAGCAAGGTCGCCATCTCGCCCAGAGCAGTTCTCAGCGCGAAGGCCGGCGCATGCAGGATCGCCGGACGGTGCAAAGCCGCCGCTAGCGTGCGCGTGAAATCGGCGTTGGTGACCGGTTGCGGCGCGACCGCATTGATGGCGCCCGAGAAGGTCGGATCGTCGATCGCGCGGATGATGAGCGCGAGCAGGTCCTCGAGATGGATCCACGACATCCACTGCCTGCCGGCGCCGAACCGCCCGCCGAGGCCGAGCTTGAAGGTCCGCAACAGCGGCTTCAGCATGCCGCCCTCGCGGCCCAGCACCAGGCCGATGCGCAGCCGCGCGACCCGAAGATCCAGCTTCTCCGCGCGCTTGGCCTCCTTCTCGCACGCGACGCACAGCATGGCGGGGAAATCGAGGCCCGCGGGCATGCGCTCGGTCAGCGCGCGGTCGCCGTGCTCGGTACCATACCAGCCGACCGCCGAAGCGCTGACCAGCACCCGCGGCTTCACCGCGTGATCCGCGACCCAGTCGATCAACGCACGCGTGGTGTCGATGCGGCTGCGCACCAGCGCGACCTTGCGTACGTCGGTCCATGGCCGGCCGAACACCGGTGCGCCGGCGAGGTTGACCATCGCATCGATCTTCACCGTCTCCGGCAAGGCCTGCAGCGATGGCGCGATCAACGCCTGGCTGCCGAACAGCCGCTCGGCCTTGGCGGGAGAGCGCGCGATCACATAGACCTTGTCGCCGCGCTCGATCAGCCGCCGCACCAGCGCGGTGCCGATGAAGCCGGTGCCGCCGGTCACCAGGACGGCCTGGGGCCGCGGGTTGGGGCGCGGCTCGATCATCGGCGCCTGCGCTTCCCTGCCCAGCCGGCGCGCCGCCAGCGCCTCGCGCAGGCCGAAGCCGCTCGAGCCGGCCGCATAGAGCGTCAGCAGCCACGACATCCAGCCGTGATCGACGGCGGAGATCGCGCTCGGCATCGCAGCCTGTGCTGCGAGCGGCGGCAGGATGAACGCCAGGAACGCACCGTAGTTCAGCGTCAGAATGCCGTGCAGCACGCGCTCCTGCGGGCTCAAGGTGCGCGAGCGGTCCTCCTCCACGAAATCCGCCAGCGTGATGACCAGCTCGATCGCGAGGATGGCCAGCAGCGCCATCGCGAACAGCCCGCGCAACTCGACCCACGCGAAGGCCAGGAACACCGGCCCGTAGATCAGGCCGCGCGCGGCGTGCAATTTCAGCTCGCGCCGCGCCTCCGGCGTCGACGGCAGCTTGGCGCGCCATTCGTGGTTCCAGATGTTATCGATGCCGCCCAGGATGCCCTGAGCCACCAACAGCCAGAGAGCAACAGACATGGATGCACCCCAATGGTTCACGACGTGCTGCGGGAGGGGATGAGGCGCGCGACCTTGGCGCCCAGCTTCAACAGCTTCACCAGAATGGGTTGCGGCAGGCGGCGCACTTCCTCGTACCAGGCATTGGAGCCCTGCACGAACTCGACCATGCTCTCGATGCGCTCCACCACCTGCGGGTCTTCACTCCCTTCGGAGCGCGCGTCGATCAGGCATTGCCGCAGCATGGTCAGCGTCGGGTCGATCTCGCGCCGCTTGCGCGCCTCGACCACGCGGAAGGCGATCTGCCACGGGTCTTGCTCCGCCTCGAAGTGATCGCGCCGGTCGCCCATCACATGCGCGATGCTGACGAGATTGAACGACTGCAATTCCTTGAGGCTGGTGGAGACGTTGGAGCGCGCGATGGTGAGGGTGTCGGAGATGTCCTCCGCCGTGAGCGGCCGGGGCGACAGGAACAGCAGCGCGTGGATCTGGGCGATCGACCGGTTGACCCCCCAGCGCGCGCCCATCTCGCCCCAGTGCAGGATGTAGCGCTCCATGACAGGCGTGAGTTTCATGACGAACCGCCATTTCAGATATTTCTGTCATGACAGAAATTAGAGAATGCCGCGGCAACAGTCAAGCAGGACCTATGGTTAACGACAGCGTGACTTTCCGGCCCAAGCGGCCTAGCGTTGCGCATGACCCCGGAGCATTTTCTCCGATGAGCGACACCGTCGTCACCCCTGGCACCAAGATCGAGCCGAACGTCGAGCGGCCGCGGCTGCACAAGGTCATCCTGCTCAACGACGACTACACGCCGCGCGAGTTCGTGGTTGTGGTGCTGAAGGGCGAGTTCCACATGACCGAGGACCAGGCCTACAACGTCATGATCACGGCGCATAAGAAGGGCGCCTGCGTGGTTGCCGTCTTCACCCGCGATGTTGCCGAGACCAAGGCGACCCGCGCCACCGAGGCGGCCCGCGCCAAGGGCTATCCGCTGATGTTCACCACCGAGCCCGAGGAATAGGCGAGGACCGCTTCTCTTTGCCGGTACGGTCGGCGACGGTTCCGGATCGAAGGTCTTTGCTCAGGCCCGCGTTCCAATCGATTGAGAAAGCCGTAAGCCAGCTTCGCCGCCCTCTTTCGTCTGCCCCGAGGTTTGGATCACAAAGGAGCGGTTTGCATTCGCAATCCTGCTGCCCGGAGACCTTGAAATGCATCGCTCGCGCATCAATGGTTTGTTGATCGATTGCAAGACGGACGACGTCGACGCATCCGCGCGCTTCTGGGCCGAAGCGCTGGGCCGGTCGATCGACCCGGACCATCCCGGTAGTCGCGGCAACTACCGAATGCTCGAGACCCCGCCAGGCGAACTCAGCGTCCAGATCCAGCGCGTCGATCATGAAAGCCGCGTGCACCTCGACATCGAAACCGATGACATCCCTGCCGAAGTCGCGCGCCTTGAGAAGCTGGGTGCGACGATCGACAAGCGCATGGAGCGTTGGGTGGTCATGCGCGCGCCCACCGGCCAACGCTTCTGCGTCGTTCGCGTGCAGCGTGCGGGATTCTCGGAGACGGCCAAGGCCTGGAAATAGAGGGGAATGGGAATGTGGAGCCTCGCCCGCAGGACCCGCGTCCTCGCCGCAGCTCTCTATACCTTCGAGACCAATTCGACCCGGAGTTATGAACAGTTTTAACTAATTGCGTTTACACTTTGTAAACACTCTCCGCCACAGACTCGTCTGTAGCTCGAAAGGCTGCGGCCAGTCGGGTGAAAATGGGGGCTTAAGGAGAGGGCTAAGCATGTTGAAGACCATGCGTTTGCTTGCAGTCGCTGGCTTGGTGGCAGCGGTTGTTGCGTTGGCCGTGACGGCCCAGACCCAGACCACGACGTCCGTCGCTGAGCGCGGAACCCGGGTCGACGGGAACGGCTACGTTCAGGTGGCTTGGGGCGAGATGAGCGCCCAGCGGTCCGGCCGCTAAGGGCGATTTCGCGTGAAATCTCGATGGCATCGGTGACCTGCCGATGCCATCGAACCGCGAACCGGAGTGTTGGCTCGCCGGGAAGGCTTCCCGGTCGCCACCGCTCCCTCAAGCGAAGCCATCCTCATGATGCCTGAGCCTCATCCGCAGGAAGCTGCGCTATTCAAGAAACTCGAAGCCGCACGTGATCCAGCGGCGCGGTGCCTGTTGCTGCGCGAGTTGGCGGACCAGGTGGGGCGACACGATCTCGCGCGCTCGCTGGCTTTGGCCGAAGAAGGCATCGAAGTCGCGCGTCTCAACGACCTGACCTACGAGGGCGCGCTTTGCCGGCTGGAGCAGGCCCGCAGCCTGAGGCTGCTCGGCCAGTATGCGGAAACCAAGGCCGCGCTCGAAGGGCTGCGTCCGATCTTCCTCGACGCGGGCGACCGGTCCTCCGCCGGCCTCGCGATCAAGACCAAGGCCGCCACCTATCTCGACCTCGGCGAGCTGCAGGAAGCGCTCGACGCCAACGAGGAAGCGCTCGCCCTGTTCGATGCCTGCGGCGACCAGATGAATTATTGCAGCGCCGTCATGGACTCGGCCTTCATCTTCAATGAACGAGGCCAGTTCTCCGACGCGCTCTCGATTCTGCAAAGCGTGGAGGCCCGGCTGGCGTCGCTGCCGGAGGCCGATGCCGAATACCAATGGCTGGTGCTGGACGCCGCACGGGCGCAGAACCTGCTGGCGATGGAGAACTTCGCCGAGGCCACGACGGCTGCCGACCGGGCGTTGGCGCGGGCGGAGCAGATCGGAAACCGGAATATCGCCGCCGCCTGCCAGGGCATCATCGCGACCTGCGCCGTCCGCCTCGGCAACATCGATCGGTTCGAGACGGCGATCGCGGCCTTCCGCGCGCTGTCGCCGCTGGCCGACGACCCCTACGACCTGACGGTCGGTTCCATCAATTGCGGCCGCGCGATGATGATTCGCGGCGACCTGGAAGCCGCGCAGGAATGGCTGACCCGGGCGCTGGCCCAGGCGGAGAAATCGGGCATCAAGAAGCTGGCCGGCGAGTGCCACAACGAACTCGTCCGCCTGTTCAAGCAGAAGGGCGAGCCTGCCCGGGCCCTCTATCACTTCGAGGAATACCACCGCATCGACAGCGACCTGCGGCGGACCGACCTCACGCGGCGGGTCGCCAGGATGGAAATGCAGATCAAGGTCGAGCAGGTGCGGATGGAGACCGTCGAGCGGTCCCGCCAGGAGCTCGAGCAGCTGGTCGAGCAACGGACGCGCGAGCTGCAGGAAGCCAAGAACCACGCCGAGCTTGCCAACCGGTCCAAGACCGACTTCCTCGCGCATATGACGCACGAGCTGCGGACGCCCCTCAATGCCATCATCGGCTTCGCCGAGCTCATCATGCTGCAGCTGAAGGGGTCCGGCAGTTCCCCGAAGCACGAGAACTACCTCGCCGACATCCACAGCAGCGGCAAGCTGCTGTTGTCGACGATCAACGACATCCTCGACATCTCGAAGATCGAAGCGGGCAAGCGAGAACTCGAGATCGAGACCTACGAGGCGGACAAGCTGATCGAGGAATGCGCCCATCTGCTGGCCGGCCGCGCGAGCGACGCCGGCATCGCGCTCGATTTCTCGGTCATCGGCGAAGTGCAGCCGATGCAGATCGATCTTCTGGCCGCCAAGCAGATCCTGCTGAACCTGCTGACCAATGCGGTCAAATACACGCCGCGCGGGGGTTCGGTGCAGGTGACGGCCTCCGCGGACGGCAGCGACATGGTTTGCATCGAGGTGAAGGACACCGGCATCGGCATGTCGGCGGAGAACATCGCCCAGGCCATCAAGCCCTTCGGCCAGGTGGCCAATGCCTTCAATAAAAAGCAGGTCGGCACGGGTCTTGGGCTGCCCATCGCGCGTTCGCTGACCGAGCTGCATGGCGGGCGCTTCGTCATCGAAAGCGAGCTCGGCCGCGGCACCTGCATCAGGGTGATGCTGCCGGCCGCTCAGCTGCGAACGCTGCGCGTCGTCGGCGGTAGCCGCACGCGCTGAACCTTCCGGTTCAGGCCGCCTTCCAATTCCAATATCCATCCGGCAAGGAGATCATGTATCGCTGAGCGACAGCGTTGCCGCTTGGCGCGTTGTGCCAGGCATAGGGGATATTCAAGAATGCCCGTTTTGCAGACCAGGCAGCTGACGCTCAGCCCTTGCAGCCCGAGCGATGCCGCCGACTTCATCGACCTCGAACTTGATCCGGAGGTGATGCGCTATCTCAACGGCGGGCGTCCTGTCGACCATGAGCATGTCGATCCGAACGCGACGTTCTTCATGCCGAGAGGAACGGAGCCTCATGTCTGGACGGCGCGTCGCAAGACCAACGGCGCGTTCGTAGGGTGGTTCTGCTTGTGGCCGGAGAGCGATACGTTGGCAGAACTCGGATATCGGTTGCGCCGCAAGGACTGGGGCCAGGGGCTGGCCTCGGAAGGTGCATCGGCTCTTATCGACTGGGGGTTCGGGAGCGTCGGCTACGACAAGATCGTGGCCTGCACCATGGCGGTGAACCAAGGATCGCGCCGCGTGATGGAAAAGGCCGGCATGGTCTATTCATGCACGGTCCCGTTCGACGCCGACTCCTTTCCGGGCACGGAGCATGGAGAAGTCTGGTACGAGTTGACCCGCGCGCGATGGAACGGCGGCCCGATCTAACGTTCGGCCGTCACGCGCCAGATCACATTGCCCACATCGTCCGCCACCAGCAGGGAGCGGTCGGGGCCGATCGTCACCCCGACCGGCCGGCCATGGGATTCCCGTTCGTCCGGCGCGAGAAATCCCGACAGGATGTCGCGCGGCGGCCCAGCGGGACGCCCATTCATGAACGGCACGAAGACGACCTTGTACCCGCTCAACGTGCTGCGGTTCCATGAGCCGTGCTGTCCGATCGCCATGCCATCCGGAAAGCCGGGAAGCGTGCCGGCGGGCAGCCAGCAGAGGCCGAGCGACGCGGTGTGTCCGCCCAGCGCGTAGTCAGGCGTGATCGCCCTTGCCACCGCGGCCGGGTCCTGTGGTACCCGGTCGTCGACCGTCTGCCCCCAGTAGCAATAGGGCCATCCATAGAAACCGCCGTCGCGCACCGAGGTCAGGTAGTCGGGCGGCGTCTCGTCGCCAAGACCGTCACGCTCGTTCACCACGGTCCACAACACGCCGGTGCTGGGTTCCCACGCCAGGCCCACCGGATTGCGCAGGCCGCCGGCGAAAATACGGCTTCGGCCGCTGGCCAGATCGAGCTCATGGATGGCCGCGCGGCCCTCCTCGAGCGCCATGCCGCCGTCGGCGATATTGCTCAACGACCCGACGCCGATGAAGAGCTTGCTCTCATCCGGGCTCGGCAACAGGCTCCGCGTCCAATGGCCGCCGCCCTTCAGCTCGATCAGCTTCCGCCCCGGCGCGGTGATGCGCCGCGCACCGGTGGTGTAGGGGAAGGCAACCACGCCATCGGCGTTGCCGACATAAAACGTGTCGCCCAGCAATGCCATGCCGAAAGGCTGGTTCAGTCCTTCCAAAAACAGATCCTGGATCTCGGCCACGCCGTCGCCATTGGCGTCGCGCAACAGCGTGATGCGATTGGGGCTTACGCCTACGGCGGCGGCGCGCTTCATCGTGCTGACCATGGCGTAGTCGAACACGCTCCTGATGCCGCCCGGCAGGAATAGGGCTTCGGCGACGGTCACGTCGCCATTGGGCAGCACTTGCATCCAGCGGGGATGCTTGAGGCCGGTCGCAAATGCATTGACCTTGAGCCCCGGCGCCGCAACCGGCGTCTGCCCGGGAGCCCAGCCCCTGGCCGTCGGCATCTTGAGCGTCGGTATGCTGCCCTGCGGCCTTGCCGTCGGGATCACGGGATTGCTGCCGATGGCGGGCTCGCGCACGCTACCTTGCAGCCTCCGCCAGAGGATCGCACCAGCGCCGACCAGCGCGACGATCCGCGCGAACACGTCCGACAAGCCCATTGCATCTCCCTTATCTGCGCCGATCTTGAGCGTCAATCGGTCATTCTTGTTTCCGGCAACCGCGGCCCCGAACCCCTCAGTTCACCAGGGATGCGGAGCTGGCATGTCTTCAGCGACAGACAACCGCGGCCGACGCATGCGGCGGTAGGCGCTGTTCTCTACTCCGCCGGCGCGGGCGCGGAAAGCGGCGGCATCGCGCGCAGGCGCTGCAAGTGCCGCAGCTTCATCACCAGCACCCAGGCCACGAACGACATCGACACCACGTTGGCGCCGATCATCGACGGGCTGGCGATCACGATGCCGTAGATCAGCCACAGCCCCTGGCCGGTCACCATCATCAGATACATGGTGAGCGAGACGTCGTCCGCCGAGCCGAGACGGCGGATGCGCAGCGCCTGGGGCAGGAAGCTGAGCGTGGTCAGAATCGCCGCGATGAAACCAAGCGTTTCAAGCAGCGCGGATCCGGGTTGCATGTCAGTGTCCGAGGGGTCAGTGGGAGAGGGAGCTAGTGCGCCTTGCGCGGCCGCTCCCCATAAGCGAGCTTCTCGATGCGATAGCGGCACATGGCGTCGTCCACCGTGGACCAGGCCAGGCGCGACCATTCGATCTTGGCGTCTTCATAGGATTTGAACGGGCCATGCCATTCCTCGCCGCCGCCGGCGGCGGGCTCGGCAAACTTGGAGTCGGCGTAGGGCCCGCCAACCACCCAGAACCAGGGATCGCCCGCGTCCTCCTCGATGCGGTAGCGCGCGCAGGCATTGTCGACGGAGCCCCACGCGCGGCGTTGCCATTCGGCCTTCGCCTCTTCATAGGTCTTGAACGGACCGTGTTTCTGCTCCGAACCGCCGTCTTGCATGCGGTCGAATCTGGTGTCGGCATAGTTGCCGCCGATCACCCAATAGCGCTTCATGACCAAAATCGGTGTATGTCGATGGTGAAACCCCGAACATATTACGTTAGAAAGCGTTCACGCTCTATGAATATTAGGAATGCCCGCCATCGGCGGCGCTAGGAGGTCGTTTTGCCCAGGCCCTCGTCGGGAATGACGCCCGCGGATTTCGCGGTGGTCTATGACAAGTTCAAGGCCGCGGTGTCGCGCTACGATTGCGGCAAGTTCTGCTCCCCCTTGAATGACGGCTCGCCGGTCTGCTGCTCGACCCAGCATGCCGTGCCGGTGGTGGACAAGGCAGAATACAAGTTCCTGAAGTCCCGCACCGACCTCTGGCACAACTTCAAGCCATACGATGCCGCCACCCGGCAGATCGTGGCAGAGCTGCATCAAACCTGCTGCGCGATCGAGTGCAAGGGCGCCCGCCATTGCGAGCGGGACAACCGCTCGGTCGCCTGCCGCGCCTTTCCCTTTTATCCCTACATCACACGCGAGGGAGATTTCGTCGGCCTCGGCACCTACTGGACCTACGAGGACCGCTGCTGGCTGATCTCCAACATGAAGGTGGTGGAGCGGGACTTCGTGCAGGAGTTCGTCGCCGCCTACGAATACATCTTCTCCAAGGACGCCGAGGAATACGCGACCATGAAGTCGCATTCCGCCGCCCACCGCCGGGTGTTCAGCCGGCGCGGCATAGCCATTCCGCTGATTGGTCGCGAGGGTGGCTTCCTCCAGGTTCTGCCGCGCAGCGGCGGACGCATCCTGCCCCTGCCGGGCGGCCGCCTGCGCAAGTTCGGCGCCTACGTCTCCGAGGCGGCCTACCGCAAGGCGGTCAAGGATGCGGGCAACGAGGACGAGGTCACCTTCACGGCCACCTTCCAGCTGTGACATAGTACGCCCATGTCCGAGGGCGAAATCTGGCTGGGGCGCGGCGCGAAGGATGTCTCCCTCCGCTTGACGATGGCCAACCGGCATGGGTTGATCGCGGGCGCCACAGGCACCGGCAAGACGGTGTCTCTGCAGTTGATGGCCGAGGGCTTCGCCCGGGCCGGCGTGCCGGTGTTCCTAGCGGACGTGAAGGGCGACCTGGCCGGCCTGTCGCAGGCCGGCGGCGATCATCCCAAGGCCAAGGAGCGCGCCGCCAAGCTGGCGATCGCCGACTATGCCGGCGCCGCCTGCGCGGCGATCTTTTGGGACCTGTTCGGCAAGCAGGGGCATCCGATCCGCACCACCGTGTCCGAGATGGGGCCGCTGCTACTCAGCAACCTGATGGAGTTGAGCGAGGCGCAGGAGGGCGTGCTCAACATCGCCTTCCGGGTGGCGGACGAGCAGGGCCTGCTGCTGCTCGACCTCAAGGACCTGCGCGCCATGCTGACGTTCCTGGCGGAGAACGCAGCCGACCTCGCGGTGCGCTACGGCAACGTCACCAAGGCGACGGTCGGCGCCATCCAGCGGGCGCTGCTGGTGCTGGAGCAGCAGGGTGGCGATGGCTTCTTCGGCGAGCCCGCGCTCGACCTCAACGATTTCCTGCGCCAGGACCGGCAGGGACGCGGCTACGTCAACGTGCTGGCCGCCGACACCTTGATGCGCAGCCCGCGGCTCTATGCCAGCTTCCTGCTGTGGATGCTGGCCGAGCTGTTCGAGCGCTTGCCGGAGGTCGGCGACCGCGACCGGCCGACCCTGGTCTTCTTCTTCGACGAGGCGCACCTGCTGTTCAACGAAGCGCCCAAGGCGCTGCTGGATCAGGTCGAGCAGGTGGTGCGCCTGATCCGCTCCAAGGGCGTCGGCGTCTACTTCATCAGCCAGAACCCGATCGACGTGCCGGACACCGTGCTGGGCCAGCTCGGCAACCGGGTGCAGCATGCGCTGCGCGCCTTCACGCCGCGCGACCAGAAGGCGGTGAAGGTGGCGGCGGAGACGTTCCGCGCCAATCCTGCCTTCGACACCGCCACTGCCGTGACCGAACTCGCGGTCGGCGAGGCCCTGGTCTCGACCCTGGAGCCGGGTGGGGCGCCCGGCATGGTCGAGCGTGTTCTGATCGCACCGCCGCGCGTCCGCATCGGGCCGGTGACGGTGGCCGAGCGGCAGGCCGTGATCGATGGCTCACCGATCGCCGGCAAATACGAGGAGACGGTCGACCGCGAATCGGCCTACGAGCGGCTGCAAGGGCGGGCGGTCGAGACAGTGCCGCCCTCGGCAAGGCCGAAAAAGGGAGAAGCGCCGTGGAGCGAGCCCCGCGCCCCGGAGCGGCGCGAACCGGGTCCTCGTCGGGCCAGCAACCGGCAGGGCGTCGGGGAGGCCTTCGCCAAGAGCGCCGCCCGTGCCATCGGCAGCCGGGTCGGGCGCGAGATCGTGCGGGGTGTCCTGGGGGCGCTGTTCCGGCGGTGAGGCGCTATCGCCGCAGGAACCGCTCGGCTGCCGCCGATGGGTCTTTCCGCGCCAGCTTCGGGTCTATCCCGAGGTCCCGCAGCAGGTAGTCGCCGACCTGCGCCAGGCGCAGCACCTCTGCCCGCGCCCACCGCCGTTCCTGCCACGCGCTGATGGTCCGGATCGCCCTCAGCCATGCGCCAACCCAGCGGTGCCCAGAACCCTGGCTTGATCTCAATTGAGAAATAGTCATGGTTAGCGTCCTCTCGGCCCTTGTATTCACCAAACTTTAGGGGGACGATGGCCGCGCTCAATGCAAGTTAGCGCTTATTCGCTTTACATAAAGTCATGCGAAAACTACCCCGTCTGCCGGCCCTGACCGCGTTGCGCGCCTTCGAAGCGGCGGCGCGCCTGGGCAGCGTCACGGCGGCCGCAGCCGAGCTCTCGGTCACCCAAGGGGCGATCAGCCGCCAGATCCGCCTGCTGGAGGAGGATCTAAAGCAGCCATTGTTCCGGCGCCTGCACCGGGGGATCGCGCTCACCCCATCCGGCCAGAAGCTGGCAACGTCCATGAGCGACGCCTTTTTCCAGATCGGCTACGCCGTCGCCGACCTCAAGCGGCCACAGGATGTCGTCTCGGTGAAGGTCGCCCCCACGTTCGCCATCCGCTGGCTGCTGCCGCGCCTGGCGGAGTTCAAGCGCCTGCACCCGTCCGTCAAGCTCGAGGTCGCCACCGCGTGGCACGACCTGGACCTCGACCGGGAGGATTTCGATTGCGGCGTCGGTTGTGATACGCCGAAGGCCAGGAGCCCGCATCACATCTGGGTCGAGCTGGTCCAGGAAGCGATCCTGCCGGTCTGCACCCCCGCCTATGCACGCAAGATGGGCGCACCCCACACCGCGGTCGACTTCGCCCGCCACACGCTGCTGCACCCGACGCACAACCGCTCCGACTGGCGGCAGTGGATGGAAGGCTGGGGCGGTGGCCGCTTCGATGTGTCCGGCGGGCAAACCTTCGACACCATCGACCTCGCGATCCGTGCCGCGGAATCCGGCTTAGGCATCGCCATCGCGGAACTGTCGCTGCTGGCCGACCAGATCCAGTTGGGCCACTTGATCACGCCGGTGCCGGTCGCCGTGCCGGCCGGAACCTCCAACTGGTTCGTCTGCCGCGCCAACATTGCCGAGCGGCCGGCGGTCAGGACCTTCCGCGATTGGCTGGTGTTGGAAGTGGCCAAGACCAAGCAATGGTCGACAGCCTGGCTTGCCCGTAACCGCGCGCGGCCGATGGCGCGCGCCGCCAACAACCCCTGAGGAACCGCCATGCAACGCCGTCCCCGCCGCGCCCGAGAGCCAGCCAAGCTTGGCGCCGCATGGCTTGGCCGCGGGCCGCTGCGCAACGCGCTGCCGCCAGTGACGCCGCTGAGTGCGGATCAGGTCGAGGCGATCCACGAGGCCTCGCTCAAGATCCTGGAAGAGATCGGCATCGAGTTCCAGGGCGCCGCCGCGTGCGAGATGTTCCGCAAGGCCGGCGCGATGGTGGAGGTGAACAGCGGCCTGACGCGCATCCCGCGCGAGCTGGTGATGCAGGCGCTGAAGACCGCGCCGGAGTCTTTCACGCTGACGCCGCGCAACCCGGCGCGGGCGTTGAATGTCGGCGGCAACCACATCGCCTTCAGCCTGGTGGCCGGCCCGCCCAACGTGCATGACTGCGTGAAGGGCCGCCGCTCCGGCAATCACGCCGACTATGTCTCGCTGATCAAGCTGGCGCAGAGCTTCGACATCATCCATTTCATCGGCAACCAGCCGACCGCGCCGCAGGAGCTGCCGGTGCGCACCCGCCACCTCGATTGCTATCTCGCCAACGTCCGTTATTCCGACCGCGTTTTTCACACGACCGCGATCGGCCGCGAGCGTGCGCTCGACGGCATCGACATGATGGCGATATCCCGCGGCCTGACCCGCGAGCAGCTGGCGCAGCATCCCGGCGTCCTCACCGTGATCTCGGTCAATTCACCGCGCCGCTTCGACGGCCCGATGAGCGATGGCCTGATGGCGATGGCGGAATACAACCAAGCCGTCGTGGTGACGCCGTTCACGCTGATGGGCGCGATGGCGCCGGTGTCATTGGCCGCCGCGCTGACCCAGCAGAATGCCGAGGCGCTCGCCGGCATCACGCTTTCGCAGTTGACGCGTCCGGGATCGCCGGTGGTCTATGGCGCCTTCACCTCGGACGTCGACATGAAATCCGGCGCGCCTGCCTTCGGCACGCCGGAGAATGCACGCGCGACGCTCGCCTGCGGCCAGCTCGCGCGCTTCTACAAGCTGCCGTACCGCGCCAGCAACTCCAGCGCCAGCAACGCGGTCGATGCGCAGGCGGCCTACGAATCGCAGATGTCGATCTGGTCCTCCGCCATGGCGCACGCCAACCTGGTCTATCACGGCGCCGGTTGGATGGAGGGCGGATTGACCGCCTCGTTCGAGAAGATCGTGCTCGATGTCGAGATGCTGCAGATGATGGCTGAGACCATCCAGCCCTTCGCCGTCGCACCCGAGGACATTGCGTTGGATGCGATCGCCTCGGTCCCGCCCGGCGGCCACTTCTTCGGCGCCGCGCACACGCTGGAGCGCTACGAGACCGCCTTCTATCGCCCGCTGCTCTCCGACTGGCGCGCCTATGAAAGCTGGCAGATCGACGGCGCCAAGGACGCGACCCAGCGCGCCACCGCGATCTGGCAACAGGCGCTGGAGCGCTACGAGCAGCCGCCGCTCGACCCCGCGATCCAGGAAGCGCTCGATGCCCACGCCGCCAAGCGCAAGGAGACGCTGCGCGACGTCGACCATTGAAGCAAGCGAAGTTAGGGGCACCATTAGGAGTACACGGCGCATGCTAGCGGCCGTGGATCGAGACGTGGCGTGACTGAAAGCTAATATTCCTTGGCCGCCTCGCTCATAAAGCGGGCGATCGTCTGGTCGCGAATCTTGAGCATGGTGCGCAAGGTTTTCTCGGCTGTGTCGGTCGATACTCCCGAAAGCCTCAGCCACCTGATCTTCTCCTCCTGGGTATCGACGTTGGAGCCCGCCTGATGGGCGCGTCGGCGCGCTTCTTCGATCCTGGCGCCCGCATTCGCAGGCGAATCGTTGTGCGTACCGGAACCGTTGGGGGAAGAGTGCAGAGTTGCCATGGGGTCGCTCCTTTGATCCAGACAAACCAAAGCTGTCCGGGCGGACGGCCTTCAGCCGCCTCGTCCGGCGAAAATCCCCAAGCAAGAACGATTGTGCTGCCCGAGCCGACCTTCTCAGGCTCAAGGCGCCCTAATTCCCCCCACGCAGAAGGCGCCTGACGCCATTCTGCGAGCATTGAGAGAGTTTTTGTCGCGATGTCGCCGATGTCAACCGGCAAAATTTACCGCATGAGCGGCTGCAATGAAGGTCCGGCGGAGCCATGGGCCCGCAACGCTGTTCAGCTACTGAGCGAGGTGCGGCGGCGTCTCCGCGAATGCCTCGTAGATCATCATGTCTTCCCGGCACAGCTCGCGCAGACGGTCCTGCACCGTCGATGGCTGCTCGCTGAAGCGCGGATAGGTGGGGTTGCTGCGCGCATGGCCGATCCGCGCGCGGATGCCATAGCGCCGCCGGATCGCCTCCTCGAACGCGCCCAGCTGTTCCAGTGTCCCGACGATGGTGAAGCGCTTCAGGTTGTCGATCGCCTGCAGGGCCGCCGCGGCGACCTCGGTTTTGCCGGCGTGCGCGAGATGCTTCGCGACCTCGATGTCGCCGACGAACATCGCGGTGAAGACCCTGGCGGCCGCCTTCGCATCATCGGTCTCGAGCCAATCCGCGAGCGCGCCCTCGATCGGGAAGTGCCGGCCGTTCCTGAAATAGAAGCGGGACAGGATCCGGCTCAGCGGATTGCGCAGGATGGTGATCAGCTCGAAGTCATTCTCGTGATCGAGGAACGCCCGGCGGCTGTAAGCAAAGTGGCCGCAGATGAAGCAGGTGTCCCGGCGCTGGACGAAATAGGCCAGGATGGCCTCGCGCTCGCTGGCGGCGGCCACGCCGATATTGTGCGCCGCCGCTTGCGCCGCGAGCGGGTCGAGCCCGGCCGGCCGGCCGAAGCCGGACGCCAGCCATTTGCGGACGGAGGTTCCCCCGCACTTCGGCGGATGGAAGAAGGCGATGCGCGGGGCCGGCTGCGCCTCGTCGACCAAGCCCGGCACGCGCGAGCGGCGCACCAGCTCTAGATCGAACGGCCGCAGCAGATGCTCATTCCCTAGATCGAGCAGCGCGCGCAGCATCAAACTGTCCCAGACCAGATCGTTCATTTGAGCGCGCTGTGGTGAACAGGCACCAGCAACATTGCGATGAGAAGGACGCTTGCCGCAGGCTATCGATTGTTAATCGTGCGTCGACCCAAGGTTGCCATGCTGATGCCTCTTTCGCGGCACAGTTCCGTGTGACGCATAGACCTGCAATAACAAGTGGGGGAACGTCGTGCGCTGGATTCGACTTCTGCTGCCGGTTATCCGAACCAGCCTGCTGTTCGGACTCATCGGAATGCCCCTCGGTGCCATCACCTTTCTGCTCGGATTCGGGATCGTGGGAGGCAGGCCGCTTGAGGGATTCACAATACTCGGCCACCGGGGGCTCGCGGCAGGGCTCATCGCCTTCTTCGGTGGCATCCCGGCCCTTGCGACCGGCGCCCTGGCGTGGTTCATGCGCCGCAAGCTGCGATCCTTCCTGGCCTTTGCATATGTGATGTCGGTGATCGGCTCGGTCGTCACCGCTCTCTATCTGTTGACTGCGGCGATCGTGACTGGCGGTTTCAGGTGGCCGCCGGAGATACTCATTCTCATTGGCGGCATCGCTGCGACCGGTGGCGTCACGGCTTTCTGCTGCAGTTTCTTGCTCTGGCGCAGCCGGCCTTGGACGCGCCACGAGCGGCCCCGGACGGTCGCACAGTCCGGCAACTCATTGCGGCTTCGGTGCCGCCGCCTTCGCGCGTTCTGGGAGGGTTGGGAAACGTGATCCGACACCTCCCCTCAATCGTGCTCACCGGCTTGCTGTTCGCATTCATCGGTACACCGCTGGGCGCTCTTGTCTATCTGACGGTTGCCGGCATCGCGCTTGGAAAGCCGTGGCTGATCCTGGATGCATTGAAGGACTTCGGAGCAGTACTCATCCTGGCGGTGTTATTTGGAGCAGTTCCCAGCGCGCTCACCGGCATGACGGCCGCGATCCTGCGACGCCATCTGCGGTCGCTGTTGCTCCTGGCTTGTTTCATGGTGCCGGTTGGAGCCGGCCTCAGCGCACTCTCCGCCTTCATGATATTCGGCTTCCGCTTCGAGTCGCCATTGCCAGAATGGATCGGCCTGACCGGCGGCATTTCCGCCTTCTGCTGCTGCTTGCTGCTGCTGCGCAACTGTCCCTGGGCCACCTAGACCTGTACCGCGCTCAGCCTCTGCCGCAGCCTTGGTGCGGCGAAGTCGAGGAAGGCGCGCACCTTGGGCGGTGTCAGGCGCGCTTCCGGATGCACCAGGCTGACCGGAATCTCCGGCAGCTCGAACGGCCGCAGGATCAGCTTCAGCTTGCCGGCCTTGATCGCGGCCGCCGCCTGGTACGACAGCACGCGCGTGACGCCGATGCCGGCGACCGCCGCGTCGATGCCGGCCTCCGCGGTGGAGACCGCCAGCCGCGCGCGGATCGGCACGGCGCGCTCCTCGCCGTCGACCTGGTACGGCCATCGGTCCGCCGGCGACATGATGGCCGAGGCGATGCAGTGATGCTGGATCAGCTCGTTTGGCGCGCGCGGCGTGCCGCTGGCTTTGAGGTAGGCCGGCGCCGCGCAGGTCACTAGCTTCACCGCGCCGACCCGCGCCGCGACCAGCGAGGAATCGGCGAGGTGCGCGATGCGCAGCGCCACGTCGACCCCTTCCTCGATCATGTCGACGATGCGGTCGACGAAGGACAGCCTGAGATCGACCTCCGGATAGGCCTTGAGGAACGCCAGCGCCACCGGCAGCACATGCAGCCGCCCGAACACGATCGGCGCGGTCACGTGGAGGCGGCCCTTCGGCGTCTCATATTCGCCGGCCGCCATCCGCTCGGCGGTCTCGATCTCGCCCAGCAGCCGCCGGCAGGAGTCCAGATAGGTGCGCCCCGGCTCGGTCAGCACGAACTTGCGCGTGGTGCGCACGATCAGGTTGACGCCGAGATGCTCTTCCAGCTGCGCCAGCTTGCGGCTTACCGTCGGCAGCGGCACTTTCAGCGCGCGGGCCGCCGCCGACAGGCTGCCGGCATCGGCCACCGCAACGAACACCCGCATCGCATCCAGGCGGTCCATGGCATTGTTCCGGAAAATGAGAGACTGCGGCAGCTTCGCATCAATCCGCGATTTGCGGAATAGCTATGCGGCGTGGAGGAACGTCCCCAACAGCACCCAGCGCGCCGCCTTGTTCTCCTGCTTCGGCTTGGCTTGCAGCGGCGTGGTGTAGTGCCAGAAGGGCAGGCGATAGAGCGTCAGGCAGCCGCTCTCCATGACCGGCACCATCTCGGTGAAGTGCCCGCTCTTGGCATAAACCAGATACTGGTGCGCGACGCCGGGCGAAACCAGGCTCAGATGGAAATCGAGATAGCCTTTGGCCGCGCGTTTGATCTCCGGCGTGTGGTCGGTATGCGGCCCCGCATAGTCGCCGTGCCCGTAGCGCAGCACCTGTTGCCCGCCCTTGGGATCGAGCTTGCGCCCCAGCACCGCCGCGCCGAACGCGATCATGCTCGGCGACGACAGCAGGTCGATGAGGCCGAGCTCCTTGGCGCGCTTCCATACCGCTCCGCGCCTGTTCTCCAGATAGGCGGTACGGCAGCGCACGCTTTTGGGCAGCCAGTCGTCGTAGTTCCGCTCCATCTCCCAGATGGTCTCCGGCGGAATCGGCTGGCTGAGATCGCTCAGCAGCGCCGCCATCTCGCGCTCCAGTGTATTGCGCAGGCGCTCCGCCTTCGCCTTGTCGACCATGCCGCCGAGCGCGACGAATCGCCGCCGGGGATCGGCCAGCGCGCCGCACACATCGGCTGTGCCGGCCAACACCCGCTTGCCCGCACGGCTCAAAAGGTCTTCGAATTCGATGGGGATTGCAGATTTCCGAGGCATTGCGCCGGATCATAGGCCGGTTGGCGCGCTGCGGCAAAGCCGATAGGATGCGCCCTGAACCAGCATTCAGTCCTCATGCCGTACGACTCCCTCCGCGATTTCATTGCCCGCCTCGAGCAAGCCGGCCGCCTCAAGCGCGTGTCGGTGCCGGTCGACCCACATCTCGAGATGACCGAGATCCAGACCCGTCTCTTGGCGGAGCAGGGGCCCGCCATCCTGTTCGAGCAGCCGGTCGGCCGCGACGGAAAGCGCTACGAGATGCCGATGCTGGTCAACCTGTTCGGCACGGTGGAGCGCGTCGCCTGGGGCATGGATCGCGAGCCCAAGGAGTTGCGCGCGGTCGGCGAGACCCTTGCGTTCCTGAAGCAGCCCGAACCGCCCGGCGGTTGGCGCGAAGCGGTGGAGATGTTTCCGCTGGTCAAGACCGTGTTGGCGATGCAGCCGAAGACCGTCGGTTACGCGCCGTGCCAGGACGTGGTGCTGACCGGCGACCAGATCGATCTCGGCAGGTTGCCGATCCAGGGCTGTTGGCCGGGCGAGCCGGCGCCGCTCATCACTTGGCCGCTGGTGGTGACCAAGGGTCCCGGCAAGCGCAAGGAAGACGATTTCAACCTCGGCATCTACCGCATGCAGGTGCTGAACAGGACCCAGACCTTGATGCGCTGGCTGAAGCATCGCGGCGGCGCGCAGCATCATGCGCGCTGGAAAAAGCAGCGGCCGGAGCCGCTGCCGGTCGCCTGCGTCATCGGCGCCGATCCCGGCACCATCATCGCCGCCGTCACGCCGGTGCCGGATACTCTGTCGGAATACCAGTTCGCCGGCATGCTGCGCGGCCGCAAGGTGGAACTGGTGGATTGCAAGACCATCCCGCTGAAGGTGCCGGCGACGGCTGAGATCGTGCTCGAAGGCCATGTCTCGCTCGACGACTACCGCGACGAGGGGCCGTACGGCGATCACACCGGCTACTACAATTCGGTCGAGCAGTTCCCGGTCTTCACCGTCAGCGCCATCACCATGCGGCGCGACCCGATCTATCTCTCCACTTTCACCGGCCGCCCGCCCGACGAGCCGAGTGTTCTCGGTGAAGCGCTGAACGAGGTGTTCGTCCCGCTGCTGACCCAGCAGTTCCCGGAGATCGTGGATTTCTGGCTGCCGCCGGAAGGCTGCTCCTACCGCATCGCCGTGGTCTCGATGAAGAAGGCCTATCCGGGCCACGCCAAGCGGGTGATGATGGGCGTGTGGTCATTCCTGCGCCAGTTCATGTACACCAAGTTCGTGATCGTGGTGGACGACGACATCAACGCCCGCGACTGGAAGGACGTGATGTGGGCGATCTCCACCCGCATGGACCCGGTACGCGACATCACCATGGTGGAATCGACACCGATCGACTATCTCGACTTCGCCTCGCCGGAATCCGGCCTCGGCGGCAAGGTCGGATTGGACGCCACCAACAAGCTGCCGCCCGAGACCAAGCGCGAATGGGGCAAGAAGATCCGCATGGCCGATGACGTGGTGGATCTGGTGACACGCAAGTGGTCGAGCTATGGGCTGCCTGGTTCAGGCAAGTCGATCTGGCGGTAGTGCAGACATGGAGACACGGCGCACGAGCACGCGAGGTGAACCCCTTCCCCCCTTGTGGGGGAAGGTAGGGATGGGGGGTGCCGCCGCACAATGCCCGCGTATCTTGGCCGCGCCCGAGTGCATCGCTTTCTCTGATCGTGCGGCGGCACCCCCCATCCAGCTGCGCCTAAGCTCGCTGCGCTCGCTAAGGCTCCGCATCCTTCCCCCACAAGGGGGGAAGAGAAGCCGAGCGAATACGTGATGACCCCCGCCGAGATCCTCGCCTGGCGCAAGGAGCAGCGCGCGCAATTCATTCCGGCGCGCGTCGCCATTCCCGATGTGACGCGCGATCTGTGGACCAAGCGCATCATCGCGGCCTTGGAGCCGATCGTGATGGCCGTCGACGGTCCGGTCAGCTTCTATTGGCCGTTCCGCGGCGAGCCCAACTTGCGTCCGCTGATGCGCCGTATGGTCGCCGCGGGCAAGAGCGTGGCTCTGCCGGTGGTGGTGGAAAAGCGTCATCCGCTGGAGTTCCGCCCCTGGACACCGGGCTGCGAGATGGTGCTGGGGGTGTGGAACATCCCGATCCCCGACACCAGGGAGCGCGTGACGCCGCGCCTGCTGCTGGCGCCGGTGGTTGGCTTCGATCCGCAGCGCTATCGCCTCGGCTACGGCGGCGGCTACTTCGATCGCACCCTCGCGGGCTTGGGTAGCGCACGGACCGTCATCGGTGTGGGCTATGACACCCAGGCGATCGCGACCATCCATCCGCTGCCGCACGACATCCCGATGGACCGCATCGTCACGGAGTCCGGTTTCCGCCACGAAGCAGAGCCGGCGGAACTGTCCTCGCCTGCCTGCCTGCTGGCCGAGGCGCCAGATGCTTACGCCGGCTATCTCAACGAGGCGGAGATCGCGGCGGAGCTGCGCGCCCTGCGCGCATCGTCCGATCTCGCCGACCTCTCGCTCACACGTGCGCTGGATCAAGTGTTGGCACGCCTGCCCGAAGCGCCGCCGGCCCGGGCAACGGAAACACCGATCGCCGAACGCCTGGCGCAATTGCGCGGGCGCGTGCGCGACGATGCGCTGCATGCCGCGCTCGGCGAAGTGCTGCGCTTGGCACAGAAGGCGGAGAAGCAATGACGCTGCACACCAGCATCGACGGCCGCGTGATGATCCTGACCATGGATCGCCCCAAGGCCAACGCCATCGACAGCGGGCTCAGCAAGGCGCTGGGTGAGGCTTTCATCCGCTACCGCGACGACCCGTCCCTGCGCTGCGCGATCGTGACCGCGGCAGGCGAGAAGTTCTTCTCCGCCGGCTGGGACTTGAAGGCCGCCGCCGAGAACAAGGAGGAGGCGGAGGATTACGGCCCCGGCGGCTTCGCCGGCATCACCGAGCTGTTCGACCTCGACAAGCCGGTGATCGCCGCGGTCAACGGCATGGCGGTCGGGGGCGGGTTCGAGATCGCCCTGTGCTGCGACATCATCGTCGCCGACGAGCACGCGCAGTTCTTCCTGCCCGAGGTGAAGGTCGGCGTGGTGCCCGATGGCGGCGGCATGTTCCGCCTGCCGCGCCGCGTGCCGGAATCCCTCGCGCTCGAGATGCTGATGACCGGGCGCCGCCTCTCCACCGACGAGGCGCTGCGCCTCGGCCTCATCAGCCACGTCACGCCGAAGGGCGGCGCGCTCGCGAAGGCAAAGGGGATCGCCGCCGCGATCCTGGAAGCCAGCCCCAAATCCATTCTCGCCGTGAAGCAGGCGCATCGCCTGACCCGCGACATGACGGTGCAGGAGGCCTACCGCGTCCTGCGCTCCGGCGGCGTCCCTGCGTATGACCGCCTGCGCGCCAGCAAGGATTACTGGGAAGGGGCGGCGGCCTTTTCCGAGAAGCGCGAACCGCAATGGGAAGAAGATTGATGTCAGCGACAATCCCCATGGACAGCGTCAGCCTGGAAGCCGCCTCGGTCATCATCGACCGCGCGCTGGCGAAGGGCCGCGCGATGAACTTCAAGCCGCTGGCCGTCGCGGTGCTGGACCCGCGCGGCTGCCTCAAGGCCTACGAGGCGGAAGACGGCAGCAGCCTGCTGCGCTTCGACATCGCTTTCGGCAAGGCCTGGGGTGTCTTGGGCATGGGCTTCGGCGGCCGCGAACTGGAGCGTCGTGGCAACGCCTACGGAATTTTCTTCAACTCCCTGCAGGTGATGAGCGAGGGCAAGGTGGTGCCGGCGCAAGGCGGCGTGCTGATCCGCAACCAGGCGGGCCAGGTCGTGGGCGCGGTCGGCGTCAGCGGCGACTCCTCCGACAAGGACGAACTCTGCGCCATCGAAGGCATCACCGCAGCCGGCCTGGTGCCCGATACCGGCGATCCCTCCTGATGCAGACGATCGTCGTGGCGATACCGAATGAGTTACCCCCTCCCCCGAGGCGGGGGAGGGTTGGGGTGGGGGCGAGGCGGTTCAGCTTGGCGCCGCTATGCGGCGGAGAGAACAACCCCCACCCCGGCCCTCCCCCAGCTTGGGGGAGGGGGAAGAATCGCGTGCTGCTGTTTAGTGGAAAGAAGAAAAGCAATGCGTAGCCTGTACCCCGACATTCAACCCTATGACTCCGGCCACCTCGACACCGGCGACGGCCACCAGATCTATTGGGAGATCTGCGGCAACCCGAAGGGCAAGCCGGCGGTCTTCCTTCATGGCGGCCCGGGCTCCGGCTGCTCGGCCAAGCATCGCCGCCTGTTCGATCCCGACAAGTACCGCGTGCTGCTGTTCGACCAGCGCGGCTGCGGCCGCTCGCGTCCGCACGCCAGCCTCGACAACAACACCACCTGGCACCTGGTCGCCGACATCGAGCGCCTGCGCACTCTGATGGGCGTCGAGCAATGGCTGGTGTTCGGCGGCTCCTGGGGCAGCACGCTCGCATTGGCCTATGCCGAGACCCATCCGGTGCGCGTCAGCGAGCTGCTCGTGCGCGGCATCTTCACCCTGCGGAGCAAGGAGTTGCTGTGGTACTACCAGAACGGCGCCTCCTCGATGTTCCCCGAACTGTGGGAAACCTTCCTCGCGCCGATTCCCGAGGCCGAGCGCGGCGACCTGATGGCCGCCTATCACAAGCGCCTGACCGGCAGCGACCGCGCCGAGCAGCTGCGCTGCGCTAAGGCGTGGAGCGTTTGGGAAGGCAGCACCATCACGCTGCTGCCGAACCAGGCGAACGCCGCCAGCCACGCCGATGAGCATTTCGCGCTCGCCTTCTCGCGCATCGAGAACCACTATTTCGTCAACAAGGGGTTCTTCGACGCCGATGATCAATTGCTGCGCGATGCCTACAAGCTGAAGAAGATTCCCGGCGTGATCATCCAGGGCCGCTACGACGTGTGCACGCCGGCAACGACCGCGTGGGACCTGCATCGCGCCTGGCCCGAGGCGGCGTTCCACATTGTCGACGATGCCGGCCACGCCTTCGACGAGCCCGGCATCCTCCACCAGCTCATCGCCGCCACCGACAAGTTCGCAGGGAAATAGCCATGCTCGACACGAAGCTCGCCGATGACATCGTCAGCGCTGTCGACGCTGGCTTCTCTGACCAAGTGACATTGACGCAAGACCTGGTGCGCTATCCGTCGCTGCGCGGGCAGGAGCATACGGCGCAGGATTTCCTGCACGACCAGATGGCGCGCCGCGGCCTCACCATGGACCGCTGGGCGATCGACGTCGATGCCATCAAGCATCATCCCGGCTTCTCGCCGGTCGCGGTCGACTACAGCAATGCCTTCAACGTCGTCGGCACCCATCGCCCGCGCGAGTCCAAGGGCAAGTCGCTGATCCTCAACGGCCATGTCGACGTAGTGCCATTGGGCCCGCTCGACATGTGGGAGCGCCCGCCATTCGAGCCCGCGATCGAAGGCGATTGGCTCTATGGCCGCGGTTCCGGCGACATGAAGGCAGGCCTCATCGCCAACATCGCCGCGCTCGACGCCTTGAAGCGCCTCGGCCTGCAGCCGGCGGCGCCGGTCTACGTGCAGTCGGTGACGGAGGAGGAATGCACCGGCAACGGCGCCTTGGCCTGCCTGCTGCGCGGCTATCGCGCCGAAGCGGCAATCATCCCCGAGCCCGGCGGCGATTGCCTGACCCGCGCCAACATGGGCGTGATCTGGTTCCGCGTCCATGTGCGCGGCCTGCCGGTGCATGCCTCGGTCGCGGGCAGCGGCGCCAACGCGATCGAAGCCAGCTACCGCCTGATCCAGGCGTTGCACGGTCTGGAGGCGGAATGGAACGCTCGCCGCGTGAACCATGAGCACTTCAAAGATCTGCCACACCCGGTCAATCTCAACATCGGCAAGATCGAGGGCGGCGACTGGGCCTCGTCGGTGCCGGCCTGGTGCAGCTTCGACTGCCGCATCTCCTTCTATCCCGGCATCACCGCGCGCGACGCCGCGGCCGAGATCGAGGCGTGCATCGGTGCTGCCACGCGGAACGATCCGTTCCTCAGCAACATTCCGCCCAGAATCGAATACAACGGCTTCTTCGCCGAGGGCTACGTGCTGAGCGAAGGCACCGAGGCCGAGCGCGTGCTCGCCGCCGCCCACGCCCGGAGCTTCGGCGCCAAACTCGAGGCGCGCGTCGCCCAGGCCTATGTCGATGGCCGCGTCTTCATGCTCTATGACGACTGCCCGGCCCTGGTCTACGGCCCCAAGTCCGAGAACTACCACGGCTTCGACGAGCGCGTGTTCCTCCCGTCCGTGAAGCGAGTCACCGCCGCGATCGCGCTATTCATCGCGGACTGGTGCGGGGTGGAGAAGGCGTAGCCACACTAAAAACACGATTGCGCACTAGGCGTCTTGGCTCCGATCCAGGGGCGGAGTCCGGTTGTGTTCAGTCGATGCCTGCTCATGCTGTTCGTGGTCCCGTTCGTCATGCCCGCAATGGCGGACGAGCCAAGCCTGGAGCTGGTCGTTCGAAGCGACGCTATTCCCGAGGCGCTCCCGGTTCCGATCGGCGTGGAGTTCGCGCTGCTCAGCGACGGAACAGTCTTCTATCAGGAGGGCGGCCGGATCTGGGGCGGCTTCCAGACGCCGCGCTTGTGGATCGGCCGCATGACCTTGGACAGGAAGGATGCGCTGCTGAGCGAGGTCACCGCGAAGCTGCGGGGCTTGGACGGGCTCGTATCGAGGTGTCCGGACGACCGGGACACCTGCGCGCGGCTGTGTGAATTGCTCAAGGCGGACTTCCCCTCGTCCAAAGGATGCCTCGGATTCACGCATGACGCGCCCAGCGCCACCATTCGATACCGCAGCAGCGACGACGGCGCCGAGCATTTCGTCGCAGTGTTCGGCTACCCCGTCCGCGCGAGCACCAACTATTACACCGCCCCGGACGGGTTCTCCGAGGTGTATCGGATGCTTGAGCAATTCGCGATCCCGGAGGCTCGTGAATGGCGCGACGGACCCTTGCGCGTGGAGCTGGTGGACGCCGCCGGCGTCGCGGTCAATCCGCCCGCGGAGTGGCCCGCAGAGTGGCCGAGGGCTCGGGGCGGCGATTTCGCCGTCATTTGTGCGCCGCAAAGCTCGCTCGACGACAGGCGCTCTTGGGTCGCCATGCTGGATCGCTATGTGAAGGATCGGGACGAACCGGATCGCATCTGGTACGTCAAGGGCACGGCGCTCGATCTGCCAAAGGGCCTTGCCGAAGCGCTCGGGATGTCGCCGGTCGGCATGGGTTGCCGCTGACCCGGCGCGGCTGTGTTATACTCCCGGCCTTCCCTGCAAAGGAGGGCTCGCGATGTTCCGGTCGCTTTTCGCTCTCACCATCCTCACGCTGCTGGCGCCTGCTGCGCTCGCCGGCCAATCCAGCACCCCCATTCTCGCCCTGTGGGAATTCGACGGCTGGGCGCCGCCGACTGCCGAGCGCCCGCTTGGGCTGCGCTTTGTGCTGCTGGAAGATGGGAGCGTGATCTTCGCGCCGGATGACCCGGCGATCGACGTGCTCATCCCCAATCAGTATTTCCAGGCGCGCCTGTTGCCCGACGAAGCACAGGCCCTAACCACGGCACTGATGCCGATCCTGCAGCAGCAATCCGCTGCGACGTCGGCGTCGCAGGACGGATGGACCGCCTTCTACTTCCGCGATCCCGCGACCGGCGAGGAGCGTCACGCCGCGGTGCCCGGCCATCCGTGCCTCGCCAAAGGGCGCGTGTTCAGCGCGACGGTTCCGGCGCCCGGCTTGCGGGCCAACCGGAACAGCGCCGACCGCGCGGCATTGCCGCCGGAGATGCGCCAAGCCTGCAACCTGCTGGCCGGATTCCACCACGCCAGCACGCAGCCATGGTCGCCCGAGATGCTGCCGGCCTTCGTGCCGCAGCACTGAGCCTCACTGCGTGATCGGTATCGCCGTCACGCTGTTGTAGGGCGAGCCGTCGATCAGCTTGGTCGACCACACCAGGTAGACCAGCACGTTCTTTTCGGCGTCGAAGAAGCGGCTGACGCGCATTTCCTTGAACAGGATCGAGGTGTCCTCGCTGAACACCACCTCGCCCTTCTTGCCGCGATTGATCTCGCCGGTGATCTTCACCGGACCGGTGGCGCGGCAGGCGATGGAAAAGCGGCTCGGATCCTCGGCCAGGCCGACCCAGCCGCTCAAGCCCCCGGTCTCGGCGCGGCTGACATAGCAGCTGGCATTCTCGACCTTGGGATCGTCGAACCGGTCGATCACCACCTTGTCGTTCGGCCCGACCACGCGGAACGTGGTCGAAACTTCGCCCACGCGTTCCTGGGCGAGGGCAGGGGCAGTGGCGGCGAGAGCAAGGATGAGCGCTGCGAACAGTCTTCGCATGAGACCCTCACGAATTGTCCGCACTATAGATGGGGTTCCACCCTCCGCCTGTCATCCCGGCCAAGCCACGAAGCGACGCAGAGCCGGAACCCATGCGTCCTATCGGCGTCGCTGCAATGTGGCATGGGCCCCGGATCATGCCGCTTCCGCGGCCTGTCCGGGGTGACAGTTGGTGTAGTGGCCGTGCTCAGGCCAGCTTGCCGTGGCAGTGCTTGAACTTCTTGCCCGATCCGCAAGGACAGAGCGCGTTGCGGCTGACGTTCTTCCACGCTTCCGGATTGTTGGCATCCGCGCCGTTGCCGTCGCCGCCCGCCATCGCCACCTGCAGGCGCTGCGCCGGCTGGGACTGCGGCGCCGGCGCGGCCGGTGGTTGGCCCGGCCCCGCCTGGATCGGCTCGGGCTGGCGGATCTCGATGTGCGCGAGCAACTGGATGATCTGCTCGTTGAGGCGCGTCATCATCTGCTCGAACATGTCGAAGGCTTCGCGCTTGTATTCGTTGAGCGGATCGCGCTGGCCGTAGGCACGCAGCTGGATGCCGTGGCGCAGGTGGTCGAGCGCCAGCAGGTGCTCCTTCCAGTTCTGGTCCAGCACCTGCAGCAGCAGCGTCTTCTCGGCGATCCGCATGACTTCGGGGCCGTGGCGCGCCGCCTTTTCCGCCATCTTGCGCTCGACCGCGTCGGTCACGCGCTCGCGGATGGCTTCGTCAGCGATGCCTTCCTCCTTCGCCCAGTCGGCGATCGGCAGGTTGATGCCGAAGATGCGCAGCACCTCCTCGTGCAGGCCGCCGGTCTCCCACTGCTCGGGGAAGGCCTTCTCCGGGATGTAGCGCGAGATCTGGCCGTCGATCACTTCCTCGCGCATCGACTTGATGTCGTCGCTGAGGTCGCTCGCCTGCATCAGCTCCTTGCGCTCGGAGTAGATCACCTTGCGCTGGTCGTTCATCACGTTGTCGTAGCGCAGCAGGTGGCGGCGGATGTCGAAGTTGCGCGCCTCGACCTTCTGCTGCGCCTTTTCCAGCGCCTTGTTGACCCAGGGATGCGCGATCGCCTCGTCCTCCTTGAGGCCGAGATGCTTCAGCATGGTGTCCATGCGCTCGGAGGCGAAGATGCGCATCAGGTCGTCTTCGAGCGAGAGATAGAACTTGGAGCGTCCCGGGTCGCCCTGGCGGCCGGAGCGGCCGCGCAGCTGGTTGTCGATGCGGCGGCTCTCGTGCCGCTCGGTGCCGATGATGTAGAGGCCGCCGGGGAAGGTGACGGTCTTTGCCGGCTTGCTGCCCTTGGCCGGCTCCAGCTCCCACACTTCGCAGGCGTTCAGCACCTTCTCGCGCTTTTCGGCGATCTCGGCCTTGATCTTGTCGATCCGGCGGTCGCGCTCGGTGCCCTCGGGCACGTCGGCCAGCTCGCGCTGGATGCGCATTTGAAGGTTGCCGCCGAGCTGGATGTCGGTGCCGCGGCCCGCCATGTTGGTGGCGATGGTGACGGCGCCGGGCACGCCCGCCTCGGCGATGATGTAGGCTTCCTGCTCGTGGTAGCGCGCGTTGAGCACGTTGTGCGCAACATTCTCTTTCTTCAGCAGCGCCGAGATCTGCTCCGACTTCTCGATCGACACGGTGCCGACCAGCACCGGCTGGCCGCGCTCGCGCGCGCGACGGATGTCGCTGACGATCGACTTGTATTTTTCCTTCTGGCTGCGATAGATCTCGTCGTCCTGGTCTTCGCGCTTGACCGGCACGTTGGTCGGGATCTCGATCACGTCGAGGCCGTAGATCTCGGAGAATTCCGGCGCCTCGGTCATCGCCGTGCCGGTCATGCCGGCGAGCTTGGGATAGAGCCGGAAATAGTTCTGGAACGTGATCGAGGCGAGGGTCTGGTTCTCGTTCTGGATCTGGACGTTCTCCTTGGCCTCCAGCGCCTGGTGCAGGCCTTCCGAATAGCGCCGGCCTTCCATCATGCGGCCGGTGAACTCGTCGATGATGACGACCTTGTTGTCCTTCACGATGTAGTCGACATCGCGTGAGAACAGCTTGTGCGCGCGCAGCGCCTGGTTCGTATGGTGGACCAGCGCGACGTTCTGCACGTCGTAGAGGTTGCCCTGGCGCAACAGGCCGGAGGCCTTCAGCAGCTTCTCGATATTCTCCGTGCCGTCCTCGGTCAGGGTGACGTGCCGGGTCTTCTCGTCCTTCTCGTAGTCCGTTTCCTTGAGGTGCGGGATCAGCTTGTCGACCTTGGCGTAGAGCTCCGAGTTGTCCTCGGTCGGGCCGGAGATGATGAGCGGCGTGCGCGCCTCGTCGATCAGGATCGAGTCCACTTCGTCGACGATCGCGAAGTTGAAGTTGCGCTGGACCATGTCTTCCAGACGGAACTTCATGTTGTCGCGCAGATAGTCGAAGCCGAACTCGTTGTTGGTGCCGTAGGTCACGTCGCAGTCGTACGACGCCCGCCGCTCGGCATCGCTGAGCCCGTGCACGATGACGCCGACGGTGAGGCCGAGGAAGCGGTAGATCCGCCCCATCCATTCCGCGTCGCGCCGGGCGAGGTAGTCGTTGACCGTGATGACGTGCACGCCCTTGCCCTCGAGGGCGTTGAGATAGACCGGCAGCGTGGCGACCAGGGTCTTGCCTTCGCCGGTCTTCATCTCGGCGATCTTGCCCTGGTGCAGGACGATGCCGCCGGCCATCTGGACGTCGAAATGCCGCTGGCCCAGGGTGCGGACCGCGGCCTCGCGCACGGTGGCGAAGGCATCGGGCAGGACGTCGTCCAGCGTCTCGCCCTTTTCCAGGCGCCCGCGCAGCATCGCGGTTCGGCCGGCAAGCTCGGCGTCGGTGAGTTTCTTGAGCTCCGGCTCGAGAGCGTTGATGGCCTGGCCCGACTTCCCTAAACCCTTGATGAAACGGTCATTGGCGGATCCGAAGACCCGCTTGGCCAAGGCGGCGAACATGAAGACCTCGGAGGCGTAAATACGGTAGAATTGCCCGCAGTAGATAGGTGCCAAGGGGCGGGAAGTCAACTTGACTTGAAGCGCCCGCGGGGGGTCGTTTTAGGCCTAAGTTCACGGGATTTTTCCTTGTGCCACGGGGGCTTGTTCGGCATGATGCCGGCCTTCGCGGGGCCGCCGGCAAGCGCCCTCGGCCACGGCCGGAAACGGTGGCCCGATCCCTCTGTTCTCGTAGACCAGGAACTCATCAAGCAATGCCCAAAGTCTCTCTTCGCGCTGCCCTGATTGCCGGGGTTGCCATCGCCGCCATCCTCGCCGGCACGGTCGCGCTGATCGCGCCGCGCATTGACCCGGCGCTGGCCCAGGACAGCCAGGCCCCGGCGCCGGAAGGCCAGGCCCCGGCTGCCGATCCGGCCGCGCCCGCGGACCCGGCTGCGCCCGGCGCAACCACCGAGACCAAGCCCGATCCGAACCAGGTGGTGGCACGCATCAACGGCGCCGACGTCACCCGCCAGGAGG
>DATEOK010000359.1:0-3793 GCA_035274225.1 Dongiaceae bacterium | reverse complement strand
AGCGTGATCGGCCGGCCGGCCGGCAGATACATGATCTCGTGAAAGCGCCAGTTGACGTCGCCCCAGCGCGGGAGGATGTCCGGCCGGCGCTGCTCCTGCAGGTTCTCGTCGAGCGCCGCGAGATCGGCGCCCGACATGACGGGGATCGCCAGCTGGAGCAGCCAGGCCTCCAGCTTCAGCCGGAGGTCGAACAGTTCTTCGATCTCGGCGACCGACAGCTCCGCCACCACGGCGCCCTTGTGCGAGGTGATGGTGACGAAGCCCTCCGCCGCCAGCTGCTTCAGCGCCTCGCGCAGGGGGATGCGGCTGACCCCCAGCTCGGCCGCCAGGTGCTCCTGGCGGATCGGCTGGCCGCCCTTCAGCTGGCCGGTCAGGATGCGCTGACGCACCAGCTCGGCGACCTGGTCGGCGATGGTGCGCTTGAGGGGCAGTCCTGAATCCATAGCCTCTTCTTTCATCGCCATATTGACATACTCCCGGATTGTATACAATATACATCCAGTCCTTAACCGATGGAGATTTAGCAATGGCGCGCCCCCGGTGGAACGGCGTTTTCCCAGCTGTCACGACCCAATTCAACGCTGATGAGAGCCTGAACATCCCGGCGACCCAGAAGCTGATGGAGCGGCTGATCCAGGCCGGGGTCCACGGCTTCATCATGCTGGGCACCGTTGGCGAGAACTGCTCCCTGCAGGCCGACGAGAAGCGCAAGGTGCTGAGCGCCGCCAAGGAGGTGGTCAACGGCCGCATCCCGATCCTCTCGGGCGTTGCCGAGTTCACCACCGCCGAGGCCGCGCAATATGCCAAGGACGCGGCCAAGATCGGCGTCGACGGCCTGATGGTGCTGCCGGGCATGGTCTACACCTCCGACACCCGCGAGACGCTCCAACACTTCCGCACCGTCGCGCGCGCCAGCGACCTGCCGATCATGATCTACAACAACCCGATCGTGTACCGGGTCGACATCAAGCCGGAGACCTTCGCCGAGCTCGCCTCGGAGAAGACCATCGTCGCGATCAAGGAAAGCTCCGACGACGTGCGCCGCATCACCGACCTGCACAACCTCTATGGCGACCGCTTCATCCTGTTCTGCGGCGTCGACGACCTGCTGCTGGAGAGCTGCGCGCTGGGCATCGAGGGCTGGGTCAGCGGCCTGACCGACGTGTTCCCGGAGGAATCGGTCGAGCTGTGGAACCTGTGCCAGGCCGGCCGCTTCGCCGAGGCGCGGACGCTCTATCGCTGGTTCACGCCGCTGCTGCACCTCGATACCCATTCGAAGCTGGTCCAGTACATCAAGATCGGCCAGCAGGTGGTGGGCCTCGGCAGCGAAAAGCTGCGGGCGCCGCGGCTGGAGCTGGCGGGCGAGGAGCGCGAGCGCATCATCGGCCTCTATGAGCAGGCGTTGAAGACGCGGCCGAAGCTCACCGGCCGGTCAAAGGTCGCCTGAACCGGCGGCGATCCGCCACATTTCACGGTTCTGATCTTGCTTTGCACGCGGAGCGGCGCTAAGTCGCTCCGCGTCCGTCCTGCACTGGCAATTTATGCGTGCCGGACACAATATTGGTCCGGTGGACCCGCCGCGCATTTATCCGGCAATCGAACCATGGCGCTTGTCAACATCGACCATCCGACGGTGATTCAAGATCAGCGACTGCTCGAACTGTTCCAGTTCTGGCACGGCAAGCTGAACGGCCGCCGCATTCCCGCGGACGGCGATTTCGACCGCGCGGCGCTGGCGCGCTGGTCCGACAATCTCATGCTAATCGACGTGCCGGGCGACATCGCCGATTTCCGCATCCGCTGGCTCGGCGCCAACGTGGCCGCGATGTTCGCAACGCCGCGAGCCGGCACCGGCATCGAGGCCATGACCTCGACGGGCGAGCGCAGCAGCGTGCTGCCGCAATATCGGGTCGTGATCGATACGGGACTACCCGCCTATTACGCGACCGAGGTCGAGCTGAGCAAACGCGGGGTCGTTGCCCAGCAGAAACTGCTCCTGCCGCTGTCCGGCAACGGCGAGAGGGTCGACGCGGTCCTGGCCGGGATCTACCCCGAGCTGCCCCGCAAGCCGCGCAAGCCGCAACGCCGGGCAGGCGGCGCCGGTTCACTGGGATAGCTCGCCGGGAGCCGGCTACTGTGCCAAGATGGGCGGAGCGCTGAGAGCCGCCGCCATGATGTCATGACCCTCGTCCGCCCGGACGATCCCAAAGCGATCCGCGATGCCCGCTTACTCGGGCTGTTCCACTATTGGCACGGCAAGTGCCTGGGCCGCGTGATGCCGGCCCGCCGCGACATCGATCCGATCGAGATGAGGCAGTGGCTCGGCAACCTGCTGCTGGTCGACTTCCCGCCCGATCCGCTGCAGTACCGCATTCGCCTGGACGGCGTGAACCTGGTGCAGTTCTACAGCAGCTCGCGCGAGGGCAAGGGTCTCGAGGTGATGACCTCGGACGAAGAGCGGCGCATCGTCCTGCCGCAATACATGACGGTGCTCGAGAACAAGCAGCCGGCCTATTACGAGACCCAGTTCGTGACCAGCGAGGGCATCGTCACCTCGCAGCGCAAGCTGCTGCTGCCGCTGTCGGAGGACGGCGAGCGGGTCAACATGGTCCTGGGCGGAATCTATTTCGACCGCGTGGATTAGCGCCGGCTCCGCACCGGGACCGGCAGTCGCTGCATCATGGCGTTGGTCCACGGCCCTTCGATCAGGCACAGCAGCTGCACCGCGCTGATCAGGATCGGGAACACCAGCAAGGCGATCGGGTCGTGCGAGACGGCGAAGGCCACGAACGCCGCCAGCATGGCAAGCGCGCCGCCCTTGGCACCGATGTGGCTGAGGCGAGAAATCATCGGGTCCATCATGCACCTTTCCGTTGGACGGGCCGCGAGCCCATCGATTGGAAGTGACTCTTGAGCGCGAGGTCGCCACGCAAGATTTCATCGATGAGACCCTGGTAGCAGAGATCGAGATCGCTGACGTCGAGCGTGCCGCGACCGAGCGAGGCGCGGCAGATCCCGTCCAGCTGGGCCGCGCTGGCAGCGTGGCTGCGCACGTGATGGCGCAGCGCCGGGAAGCCCAGCGCCTGCATGATCTGTTCTTCGATGTCGAAATGGGTCGCCATGTCGGTGCGCAGGATCTCCAGCTGGAGCCTCGCCTTGGCTTCGTTGCCCGCCATCAGCGCGCGATGCGCGGCGTTGAGCCGGGACAGCAGGGCGGCGTGCGCCTGATCGAGGATCGGCAGGCCAACCTCGGCGGACGCAGGCATGCAATAAGCCCCCGGTGCCGTGGCTTGGTCTGCGAACCTGCCGGTGATCACTTCGGTGAACACGCTTGCTCTCCACCCATTGGTCGCGTCCCAGTGGTCGCGTCTTGGGCATCCAAGGTAAGGCTGCGGGTGGCCAAGCGACAATTCGCCGCGATGGTCTAGACCGCCAGTGCTACCGGCCCCTAGGCCGATCGGTCTAGGAGCGATCGGGCGGCTTGTATTCCAGTGGCTTGCGCTATGCTGGGCCCGGGCAAGCCAGCCAGAGGGGAGTCGTGCCGGTGCCGGAATGGGGTCGCGTCCTGCTGGGAGGGATTGGCTGCTTCCTGCTGGCCTGGATCAGCCTGGGCGTGGCGGCACAGGTCGGTGGAGTGCCGTTATGGCTGGCCGATGCGCTGCTGATCTTTCTCGCGCTGGACCGATCGGGGAAAGCGTTGGCGGGCTATCTCGTCGCCGGCGCCGCCGGCATTGTCGTCGCCTATCTCCTGCTGACCAGAATGTTCGTCCCGTCCGTTGCGCTGCTGCCGGCC
>DATEOK010000358.1:0-13202 GCA_035274225.1 Dongiaceae bacterium | reverse complement strand
CGACCTCGGCTCGACGTCAATGAAGCATCGTTCCCCCGCCCCCAACCTGGGGGCGGGTTGGGGTGGGGGAAGCGAGCGATGACTGCCTCACACCGAAGCGCGGCTTCCCCCTCCCTGACCTCCCCCCTGTTGGGGGAGGAGGTTTCGACGCGCGGCTCTCTGAACATTGTGATGCTTCGCCTACATCCGGATGTCGATCACCGCGGCGCGGCGCAGGTCGCTGAGATAGCCGCGCGCCAGGGTCTCCAGCCGCGCCTGGCCAAGCCGGTCGGCGACCGCGGTGCGCGACTGGCTGTCGTCGTCGGCGCCTTGCCGGGCGCAGATCACGTAGAGGCCGACGCCCTGGCTGGTACGCACCGGGCGCGAGGGCACGTCGACCGGCTGGTTGATGGCGACGGTCTGCACTTCCGGCGGTAGGTCGCCGACCGGCACGCTGCCGAGTTCGCGATAGACGCCGGGTTGCGCCTCCTGGGCGACCGCGGACATCTGGTTGCAGTTCTCGATCTTGCCGCTGACGGTGTTGGCCTGGGAGATGGCGCGGTTGACTTCGCTCTCTGCGGCATTGGACGGCAGCGACCACAGGATCTGCTTGACCGTGACACTGCCGGCGCCGGCTCCATCGCCGGAGCCGGCAACACGGGTCTCGCGCGCCAGGGCGATGTAGTATCCGCCGGTGCCGCGTACCGGCCCGACCAGGCTGCCCGCAGCGGCGGTCTGGATCAGCTTGGCAACCGCGGGCTCCATCTGGTCCAGCCGCAGCCAGCCCCAGTTACCGCCCTTCATGGCGCCTTCATCCTGCGAGAATTCCTGCGCCAGGGATTCGAAATCCGCTCCGCCCTGCAGCTGCTCGACCAGCCGCTGGGCGGAATCGCGCACGTCGGATTCCTGGTCGGGCGCGTCGACCGCCAGGAACATCTGGTACATCTTGAACTCGGTCTGCCCTTGCGTCGCCTTGATGCGCTGGGCTTCCTCGTTGATCTCCTGGTCGGTGATGATGATGCGGGGCCGCAGCGTGCGCTGCACCAGGCGGGCCCAATTCAGCTCGGCGGTGATCTGGTCCGCGACCGCGTCGATCAGGATGCCGTTACCCTTCAGGAAATCTTCCAATTCCGCCCGCGTCATGTTGTTGCGCTGGGCCAGCCGGTCGATGCGGCCCTCGACGTCGGCGGGGTTGACCTTGACGCCGGTGCGCTTGGCCTCCTGCATCTTCAGCCGGTCGTCGATCAGGTTGCGCAGGACCTGCGGCAGCAGCCGGCGGCGGGTTTCCTCGTTGTCCTGCAGCTTGGCCGACAGCATCGCCATCCTGAGGCGCATGAAAACGTCGAGCTCGCTGATGATGTCGTCGTTGACGACGGCGGCGATGCGCAGCGAATCCTGGGCGGATGCCGGCACGGACAGACCACTGACGAACAGCGCGGCCAGCAGCGTGAGGCAGAGCGCCGCACGGCGCAGCGGCTTCGCAATCTTCGAATTTGGCATCAGCATCGCAGTTCTTGCACTCAGTAGGGTATGTCGAGCCCGCCCAGGTTCCGGAAGGTCAGCGTAACCGTGGCGTTGAAGTCACCCTCGGTGTCTTCGGTTTCGCCTGCCGGCACATAGTTGGCGGCGATGTTCAGGTCGAAACACTCGTCGAGATACCGGAAGCCGCCGCCGACGGACAAGAGGCGATTGTCCTCCAGATCATAGGCCGATTGGGTATTAACCGACCAGTAGTCGGATAGGTTGGCGCTGGCATAGCCGCTCAATTGTTCGCGATCCGCGAACTCCACGCCGTCGGCGGCGATGAACGCATAGGAACCGGAGAGGGCGAAATACTCGTTGCTGTAGATGACACGCGCTTCGTGGCGCTGAAACGTCGCATCCGCCACGTCGAACCGGTAGCGATAGCTGAGGTCGAGGCCCGAGAGAGGCCGGAACTGCAGGCGCCCGACCACGTCGGTCAGGTCGTCGTCGATGCCGGTCCCGGTGCGGAATTCGTCATTGTCGTCGTGTTCGAACTGGAAGCTCTGGCCCAGGAACGCATTAACATAGCTGCCGTAGGGCAGATAGGCCGACCAGTTCGTGCCATAAGTCATGCGCGAGCCGGTGTCCTTGCGGTCCAGGCCTGCAAAGCGGTCAGGCAAGAACAGGTTGGTATCGTCCAGCTCGAAGGCGCGGCTGTCCTCGTTCGGGATCTCGCCGGTGTTGCCGCTGTCGGGCGACGCCACCACCTGGAACATCGGCTCGATCACCTGGGTGAAGGTCTCGCTTGGACGAACCAGCGGATAGCTCCAGTCGAACGATGCCTTGGGCAGGATGCGGAACACGGTGCCGTCGAAGTCGTCGACGTCGGCGGCCGGATCGCGGTCGTCGCTGTTGGGATCCACATGGTGCGCCTTGTGGATGGTGGTCGGCATCTCCAGGGTCAGCCGGTAGACGTCGCCGATCGAGCTGGTATAGGGCAGCGTCCAATAGGGATTCGCGGCAATGCGCACGACCTCGCGGCCGTCGAGCCGGCGCAGGTTCATGAAATTGGCGTCCATGCCCCAGTAGGCGCCGGCGACACCCGGCTCGCTGACGAATCGATAGTCCAGCATCGGCGCGACGATCGGCAGCTGGTCGGTCTGCCGGCCGCGCTCGGTGCTCTGGAACGCATAGCCGCGGGCCTCGGCATAGGACCGGCCGAAGAACCCTTCGACGTAGGCGGTGTCAGTCAGGACGTCGCGCGAGCCGAGATGCCAGCGCTTGAGGTATTTCTTGTCGCTGGCCGCCTTGAAGTCGAAGCCGGCGCGCCAGTTCTCGTCGATGTCGAACAGGCCGTCGCCTTCGACATGGCCGCGGAAGTCGTTGGTCAGCTCGACGCGGTCGGCCGGATCCGGATCGTTGGTCTCGCGGTCCTCGACCGTGCCGGAGCCTTCGAGCCGGAACCGGCCGTCAACGATGCGCTGGCGGTATTCGATGTCGAGCACGCCGCCGGGATGGTCCTGAAGGTCGCCGCCGAAGCGGGCGATCGGCGTGAAGGTGATGTCCTTGTCCGGCGCGATCACGTAGAAATAGGGCACGGAGACCTGCAGGCCGTTCTCGCTGGAGTAATGCAGCTCCGGCGTCAGCAGGCCGCTCTGGCGGTCGACGTCGAAATCCGGATGGCGGAACCACGGCGTGTAGAGCACCGGCACGCCGAACATCTCGAGCCAGGCGTCGTGATAGGTGATGGTCTTCGCCACCTTGTCGCGGATCGCCGAATAGGCCTTGATCTGCCACAGCGGCGCGCGCGAAGGATCCTCGGCGCATTGTGCGCACGGCGTATAGACGCCCTTGCGCAGGATCTCCTTGGTGTCCTGGTCCACGCGATAGGCGCGGTTCGCCGCCAGCCGTGCATTGTCCTTCATCAGCATGCGGAAGTCGTAGAGAATGCCTTCCTTCACGTCGTCGGTGACATCGGCGTAGGTCGCGAACTGCGTATCGCCGTCCGGTTCCAGCAGCTGGACATTGCCCGAGGCGGTGATGCGCTTGGTCCGCTCGTTGTAGGTGACGACGTCGGCCTTGACGATCTTGTCTTCGCGCAGGATCTCGACATTGCCGCGCGCGACGAAGATGCCGAGGTTCTCGTCGTGCCCGACCTGGTCGGCGATCATCCTGATGGTGTCGGGCGTGACCGGCGGCTCCGCCGGCGCTCCAGGCTGGGGAGCAGGGCGCTGCTGCAGCATGAACGCGCCCGGATTGAACTGGCTTTCGAGCTCGGCAGCCGGGGGCCTGAACTGGCTCCTCAACTCACCATCCGGAGGAATGACTCCCTGCAGGCCTGCCGGGGGATTGAACTGGCTCTCGAGCTCGTCACCCAAGTCATCGACCTCTGCGGCCGCCGTCAGCGGCCAGCCGATCAGGCCGATGCACAGCACCGGCAGCAGGCCGCTCAAAAGAATCTCGGTCAGTCTGCGCCGCTTCGCCGCCACGATGGAACGATCACTCCCCCGGTACGCACGCCCGATACCCTGTTCTCGAAGCTCCTTGGACGAGCTCCTAGTCCGGCTTAAGCGCCGGCCTCATTTTGCCCCCGCGAAGGCCGGGCTAAACTATCACGTTGCGGGCAATCGTCTACATTTTTCATGGCGTTAGCGAAATTCCCGCGACCAGAGGCAGTGGCCGGAGAGAGGCTGGACACAGCTCGGAAAGCCTGCAAAGACTCTGGGCCCGAAGCCATTCCGCTGCCCTCTCCGCGCGGCCGGTCCGGCCCCATACCTATTCAGAGCTTTCAGTCCAAGAGGTCATTCCATGAAAGTCGCGTTCGCTAAACCCGAGATTCCGGCGTCCGGTACGCTGGTCGCACTGGCCGCCGACGGCCGCAAGCTGGGCAAACTCGCCGGCCAGCTCGACAAGGCGACCAAGGGCGCCATCACCCGCGCGCTCGAAGCCAGCCGATTCAAGGGTGGAGCGGAAGAGTTCCTCACCCTGCTGGCGCCGGCCGGAGTCGACGTCGCGCGCATCATCGTCGCCGGCATCGGCACGCCGGCCAAGTACGACGCGCTGGCGGCGCAGTCGCTGGGCGGCCGGCTGGTGGCCGCGCTCAACGGCACCGGCGAGAAGGACGTATCGGTCTGGATCGAGCAGGTCGGCGACATGAAGCTGGAGGAGGCAGAGTTCGCCGCCAACGTCGCCTATGGCGCGCGGCTGCGCTTCTACCGCTTCGACAAATACAAGACCAAGGAAAAGCCCGAGCAGAAGCCGAGCCTCAGGCACTTCAACGTGCTGGCGGCGGATGCCGCCGACGCCAAGCGTGCCTTCGGCCCGATGGACAAGGTGGTCGACGCGGTGAATTTCGCCCGCGACCTGGTCAGCGAGCCGGCCAACGTGATCTATCCCGAGACCCTGGCGGCACAGGCCAAGACGCTGACCGAACTCGGCGTCGAGGTGAAGGTGCTGGGCGTCAAGGAGATGACCAAGCTCGGCATGGGCGCGCTGCTCGGCGTCGGCCAGGGCAGCGGCCGCGAAAGCCAGCTGGTGACCATGCAGTGGAACGGCGGCGGCAAGGAGAAGCCGATCGCCTTCGTCGGCAAGGGCGTCACCTTCGACACCGGCGGCATCTCGATCAAGCCGGCCGCCGGCATGGAAGACATGAAGTGGGACATGGCGGGCTCCGCCGCGGTCATCGGCACCATGCGCGCCCTCGCCGCCCGCAAGGCCAAGGTCAACGCGGTCGGCGTGGTTGGCCTGGTGGAAAACATGCCGTCGGGCACCGCGCAGCGGCCGGGCGACATCGTCACCTCGATGTCGGGCCAGACCATCGAAGTGCTGAACACCGACGCCGAAGGCCGCCTCGTGCTGGCCGATGCGATGTGGTACTGCCAGGAGACCTTCAAGCCGAAGGTGATGATCGACCTTGCGACCCTGACCGGCGCCATCCTGATCGCGCTCGGCAACATCTATGGCGGCATGTACGCCAACGACGACGAGCTCGCCAAGCAGCTGGAGTCGAGCGGCAAGTCGACCGGCGAGCTGCTGTGGCGCATGCCGCTGGCGCCGGCCTACAACAAGATGATGGATTCGCCCGCTGCCGACGTGAAGAACATCAGCGGCAGCCGCAACGCCGGCAGCATCACCGCCGCCGAGTTCCTGCAGCGCTTCGTGCAGAAGGGCACCCTCTGGTCGCACCTCGACATCGCCGGCATGGCCTGGGCCGACAAGGACAGCGCGACCTCGCCGCGTGGCGCCACCGGCTACGGCGTGCGCCTGCTCGATAACCTGGTCGCGAAGCACTACGAAGAGGCATGACGGAAATCCGCTTCTATCACCTGCAACGCGCGAGTCTCGAGGATGCCTTGCCTAGGATCCTCGAGATCGCGTACAGCAGGGGCGATCGGACTCTTGTAATGACCGGCTCCACCGAGCGCGCCGAGGCGCTGGCGGCGCACCTCTGGACCTACAAGCCGGACAACTTCCTGCCGCACGGCACGGCCAAGGACGGCGCGGCGGCGCAGCAACCGATCTATCTCACCGCCGAAGCGGAGAACCCGAACGCGGCCAAGCTGCTGATCCTGTGCGACGGCGCGACCCGCGCCGACTGCGCCGACTTCCCGCTGGTGTGCGAGATGTTCGACGGCAACGACGAGATCGCCGTCGCCGCCGCCCGCGACCGTTGGAAGAGCTACAAGGACGCCGGACATAAGCTGGTATATTTCCAGCAATCGCCAGCCGGCAAATGGGAAGAGAAGGCGCGGAGCGAGTAGCTGGACTTTGCCGTAGCCTGGCGGACCCGTTCACTCATTTCGTCATGGCAAGGCTTGGCCTTGCCATCCACGAGTTTCTCCAGGCGAGACTAAGTCGCTTCAGGCGAACTCGTGGATCCCAAGGCCAAGCCTTGGGATGACGGAGTAAGTTGTAGGAGCCTTAGTCGAAGATCTCTTCCAGCCACGACTTGCGGCGGTGGCCGCGGTAGCCGTAGCCGCGCTCGCCATGTTCGCCGTACTCACCGCGTTCACCATATTCGCCGCGCTCGCCGTAGCCGGCATATCCGGGCTGCTGTTGCGGGCGAGGCTGGGCATGTGCTTGCGGCTGCGGCGCGGTCGGGCGCTGCTGCGCTTCGTGCGCGGCGCTCTTCTCGATGATCTTGTCGAGTTCGCCGCGGTCGAGCCAGACGCCGCGGCATTTCGGGCAATAGTCGATCTCGACGTCCTTGCGCTCGGTCATCACCAGGTCGACCTTGCAGGTGGGGCACTGAAGTCCAACGGCTTGAGTCATCGAAATCCTTCCTGCGATGCAACGTTTCGGAGGGTCGCGTGTTACCGCGCGCGCCATGGCATCGGCGGCGTCATGGTCATCTTGTGATGGGAAGCCGGGCTTTCAACCCGCCGATCACCGGCCCGCGTCGGGCGACCAGCCGCCGGCGATCCAGCGGAACGAGGAATAGACCAGGATCATCGCGACCCGCGCGCCGTCGCCGGACAGCGGCAGATAGATGCTGGCGGCGGGCGACCATTCCTGCCCGGGCAGATGGAAGCAATCCTCGTCCAGGAACGGCTGGCAGGTCTCGACCACGCGGCGATAGCACGCGGTCACCAGATCGGCCGACTTGCCGTAATAGGCCTCGGCAACGCGTTTGCCGGTCGGGTCGTGGCCGCGCATGTCGACCTCGCGCGTGCCGACCAGGCGGTAGACGAAGTCGAGCGCGCCGTCGGTCGCCCGCACGTCGACCAGCAGGATGCCGGGCAGCAGGCGCTTGATCTCCGCCGGCTCGATGTCGGCGCGCGCTGGCATCGCGCGCGCTCCGCGCTTGCGCTGCCAATAGGCATACATCTCGAGCAGGTCGGGCGGCGCGCCGGCGAGGGCGCCGATCTGAATGTCGGCCGGCAACTCGGGGCGATCTTGAGCGGGCGAGAGCAGCGGCATGGTCAGCTCTGCTTAGCGAAGCGCATAGCTTGCCACGCGCGTCCCGACGGCTGCAAGGCAGGTCAGCGGACCCGCCGGTAAGCCGTATACACCAGGATCATGTTGACGTGCTCGCCGTCGTTGGACAGCGGCAGGAAGATGTTGGCTTCGTCCGCGAAATAATCGCCATCGCGCAGGTAGTAGTCGTCGTCCAGATAGGGCTCGCGGCGATCGACGACCGATTGGTAGCAGCCCAGCACGTTCTCCAGCGTCGGGCCGAAGAACGCATCGGCCACGCGCTTGCCGACGGGATTCTCGCCGCGCACCTCGACCTCGTGCGTGCCGAGCAGGCGATAGACGAAGTCGGCCTTGCCGGCGACGTCATACATCACGTCGACCAGGATCATGCTGGGCAAGTGTATCTTGATCTCAGAGGGGTCGAGATCGGAGCGCGACGGCATCCTACGGCCGGCGCGCTTGGAGCGCCAATAGTCGAACAGCGCGCGCAGATCAGCGGGCAATCCCTCGAAGATCGCGGTGTTCTCGGTATCGGCGGATAACAGCGGCATCGGCGCGTCCCCACGCAGAACGCGAAACCTGCCACGCAGGTCCGAATCGTGGCAACGAGCAACTAGTCCTAGGCGCTCGCTTGATCAAATGAGGCCTGCGCCTTCAGCCACGCATCTTCCGCGTCGGACAGGCGCTTCGCAACATCGGCGTGCTTGCGCTGCCATTCCGCAATGGTGTCCGGGTGCCCGTTGTAGAGCGCCGGATCAGCCAGCTTCTTTTCGATCAGTGCCAAGGCTTGTGACAGTTTGTCGACAGCCAGCGCCGATTGCTCGAGCTGACGCTTGAGATCGCCGGTTGGCTGCGCAGGCGCGGCATTGCGGCGCGATTGCTTGCGCTCTTCCGGCTGGCGGGCTGGTTTGCGCTCGTCTTCGCGGCCGGATTTGCGCTCCTCCGGATCGCGGCGCGCGGGCTTGCGATCCTCGGCGTCGCCGCCGCGATAGCGCGAGCCGCGGTCGGCGCCGGCGCGGTCTTCGGCCAGCACCAGGTCGCGATAGTCGGCGAGGTCGCCGTCGAACTGACGACACAGACCGTCCTTTACCAGCCAGAAGCGGTCGACCGTCAGCTCGATCAGGTGCGGGTCGTGGCTGATGAGCACGACGGCGCCGGCGAACTCGTTGATCGCCTGCACCAGCGCCTGGCGGGAATCGATGTCGAGATGGTTCGACGGCTCGTCGAGCAGCAGGATGTTGGGCGCGCCATGGCTCATCAGCGCCAGCAGCAGACGCGCCTTCTCGCCGCCGGAGAGGCTGCCGACCTTGGTGTTGGCGCGCAGCACGTCGAGGCCGAACTGCGCCAGGTGCGCGCGGCATTTCTCCGGATGCAGCTTGGGCGCGACGCGCTCCATCGACAGCAGCGGCGTCGCGTCGAGATCCAATTCGTCGGTTTGGTGCTGGGCGAAATAGCCGACCTTCAGCTTGCGCGAGCGGCGGACGTCGCCCTTCATCGGGTCGAGGCGGCCGGCGAGCAGCTTGGCCATGGTCGACTTGCCGTTGCCGTTGGCACCAAGCAGCGCAATGCGCTCGTCGGGATCGAGGCGCAGGTTGAGCTTGCTGAGCACCGGCTTACCCGGCTCGTAGCCGACCGCGACGTCGTCCATCACGATCAGCGGCGGCGCCAGTTCCTCCGGCTCGGGGAACTGGAACTCGATGCCGCGCTCCTCGATCACCGCGGCAATCGGCTCCATCTTGGCGAGCGCCTTCAAACGCGACTGCGCCTGCCGCGCCTTGCTGGCCTTGTAGCGGAAGCGGTCGATGAAGGCCTGCATGTGCTTGCGCTGCACGTCCTGCTTGGCCTTGGCCGCCGCCTGCAAAGCGAGGCGCTCGCTGCGCGCATGCTCGAAGTCGTCGTAACCGCCGGTATAGACCGTGAGCTTGCGGTCATGCAGATGCACGATCTTGTCGACCGCGCGGTTCAAGAGGTCGCGGTCGTGGCTGACCAGCAGCACGGTGTGCGGATAGCGCTTCAGGAAATCCTCGAGCCACAGGGTCGCCTCGAGATCGAGGTGGTTGGTCGGCTCGTCCAGCAGCAGCAGGTCGGGCGCCTGGAACAGCAGCGCCGCCAGCGCGACGCGCATGCGCCAGCCGCCGGAGAAATCGCTGCACGGCCGCTGCTGCGCCTCGGCGTCGAAGCCGAGGCCGTGCAGGATGGCGCCGGCGCGCGCCGGCGCCGAATGCGCCTCCAGCTCGTGCAGGCGGGTGTGGATGTCGGCGATGCGGTGCCCGTCGGTCGCGTGCTCGGCCTCCTCCAGCAGGCTCTGCCGTTCGGTATCGGCGGCCAGCACGGTGTCGAGCAGGCTCTGCGGCCCGTCCGGCGCTTCCTGCGCGATGCGGCCGACCCGGGTGTTGTTGGGCAGGCGGATCTCGCCGGTGTCGGCATGCAGGTCGCCGGCGATCAGCTTGAGCAGGGTGGTCTTGCCGGTGCCGTTGCGCCCGATCAGCCCGGCCTTGTGGCCGGCGGGCAGGCTCATGCCGGCGCCCTCCAGAAGCGGGCGCCCCGCGATGCGGCAAGTGAGGTCGGTGATCGTTAACATGGCACAATGACTTGATTTCAGGGCGTTTTCGCCGCGCAAGATGCAGCGTTGCGGCTAAGCGGCGGACTGTATATAACCCCGCGCCAGTTTCGCCAACAGGAGCAGTGAGAAATGGCCAAGGAACGGACCTTGTCGATCATTAAGCCGGACGCCACGCGCCGCAATCTGACCGGCAAGATCAACGCCCGGATCGAGGAAGCGGGCCTTCGGATCATCGCCCAGAAGCGGCTGTGGCTGAGCACCGCCCAGGCCCAGAAGTTCTACGAGGTGCACAAGGAGCGCCCGTTCTACAACGACCTGTGCAAGTTCATGACCTCCGGCCCAGTGGTTGTGCAGGCGCTGGAAGGCGAGAATGCCGTCGCCAAGTATCGCGACGTGATGGGCGCCACCAACCCGGCCAATGCCGCTCCGGGCACCATCCGCAAGGAGTTCGCGGAATCGATCGAAGCCAACTCAGTGCACGGCTCGGATTCGGCCGACAACGCCAAGATCGAGATCGGCTTCTTCTTCAGCGGGACTGAGCTGGTCGGCTGAAGCAGCTCGCAGGGTCTAAAACGACAAACGGCGCCGGGTGATCCGGCGCCGTTCTGCTTTGCTGGCCGGCCTGCGACCTAAGAGCGCAGCAGGGCGATGGCGGTGATGAAGGCGCCGACCAGGAACAGCAGGACCGCAAAGATGGTCAGGCCGATCGACGGACCGTTGACGTAGAACAGGGTCGCGATCAGCGTGACGATGGCGACGTGGATCGTGCCCCAGAAGAGGAACCGCGAGAAACCCTTCCACCCGTCCTGGCGGCTGGCAAGAAGCTGGTCCTGTTCACTGGCCATGGGGGCAAGCTCCGCAAAAAGTGAATTCGACAGGCGGTTTTCTTAGCCGAGGGCGCGGCCGACCGCAAGACCGCGGCTAGGGGCCCGCGGCGTCGATCCGGACGGTCCCGGGGCACCGGGATTCCGGCGTGGGCCCAGCGAGATAGAGGTCTCGACCGTCGAGGTCGCCCTCCAGCGCGCTCGGCTGCAGGGCGATGCGGATCTCCGACAAATATCCGCGGTCCGAACAGACCAGGGTGAGGGCGGCGCCGGAGCCTGCGCCGAAGCTCGCTTCGAACGCCTGGATCAGCTGCTCCGGCGTGACCGCGCGACCGACGTTGGCGGTAATCGCCTGGCCGAATGCGGTCGCCTGCACTGCCGCAGCCAGGTGCAGGGTCTCCCCGAAGTAGCGGTCGGCGCCGGCCCCCGCGCAGGTGCCGTGCTTGATCCACTCATGCCGGTCGAGGCATGACAAGACGCCGGGCATCGCCTGCGCCAGTTGCGCGCGCGTCATGCCGGACATCTCCGGCTCGGGCAGCTGGCACCAGGTCTTCGGCTGGTCGAGCGCTCTTGTTTCGTCATCGATGCCGCAATAGGTGGGGCCGCCGTTGGGGCGATCGTTCGGCCACAGGCCGTGCACCGTGAGATGCGTTGCTGCGAAGTCGCCGGGATCAAGGGCGCGGCATTCCGACTTGCGCGCATTGAGCTCGCAGAAGGCGGGCTGCCAGCTCAGCGCAAGGACGTAGTGGGTGACTTGGGGAGCTTCGTCGCACGCGCCGAGGAATGCAGCGGCAAGAGCCAGCACGATGCGCGGCGGCATCATCACGCCATCTGCGGCACTGGGTTGAGCAGCACGTTGTCCGGATACTTGGCATCGCTGCTCACGATGGCGCGTTCCCCTTCTACGCGCACCTGCCCTTCCGCGATCAGGCGCAGGGCGAGCGGATAGAGCCGATGCTCGCTCTCGAGGACGCGCGCGGACAACGTCTCCTCGGTGTCGTCTGGACGGACCGCCACGAGACTCTGCGCGATGATCGGGCCGGTGTCGGTCTCGTTGCGCACGAAATGGACAGTGGCGCCGTGGAAGCGCACGCCGGCTTCCAGCGCGCGCTTGTGCGTGTGCAAACCCGGGAAGGACGGCAGCAAAGCCGGATGGATGTTGATGAGCTTGTCCTTCCAGGTCGTGACGAATTGCCGCGTCAGCAAGCGCATGAAGCCGGCCAGCACCACGAACTCCGCGCCGGCGGCGCGAATCTCTCGGTCCATCGCGACGTCGAAATCCTCCCGGCTCTGGAATGCCTTGTGGTCGACGATCTCGGTCTTGAGGCCGGCCTTGGCGGCGCGCTCCAGCCCCAACGCGTCGGGCCGGTTGGACAGCACCAGCGCGATCTTCACTGGGCTGTCCGCGACCTTCGGGCCGAACGCATCGATCAGGGCTTGCAGATTGGAGCCGCGGCCGGAGATCAGCACAGCCACCTTGAGCGGCATGGCGGCGCTTACCAGCGGTCGGTGTTGCGCACGACGCAGCCTTCGGCGCCGTCCGCGCGCTTCACGATGCTGCCGATGCGGTGGACCGTCTCGCCGTTGTCCTTGAAGGTCTGCGTGACGCGCGCTTCTGCGTCGGACGCCACGACGACGACCATGCCGATGCCGCAATTGAAGGTACGGATGAGGTCGTCGCGCGGCACGCCGCCGGTCTTCGCCAGCCAGCCGAATACGGCCGGCAGCTTCCAGCTCGCGCCGTCGATGTCGGCCTGCAGATTGTCGGGCAGCACGCGCGGCACGTTGTCGACCAGGCCGCCGCCGGTGATGTGCGCCAGCGCCTTCACGCCACCCGCCTTGATCGCGGCCATCACGCTTTTCACGTAGATGCGCGTCGGCGTCATCAGCGCTTCGCCCATGGATTTCTTCTGGTCGAACGGGCAGGGCTCGGTCCAGCCGAGGCCCGATTGCTCGACGATCCTGCGCACCAGGGAGAAACCGTTGGAATGCACGCCGCTGGAGGCAAGGCCGAGGATGACGTCGCCTTCCTTCACGTCGGCGCCGGTCAGCGCCTGGTCGCGCTCCACCGCGCCGACTGCGAAGCCAGCAAGGTCGTAGTCGCCCTTGGCATACATGCCGGGCATCTCCGCAGTCTCACCGCCCACCAGGGCGCAGCCGGCCTGTTTGCAGCCGTCTGCGATGCCGGCGATGATGGAACGCGCGGCTCCTACGTCGAGCTTTCCGGTCGCGAAGTAGTCGAGGAAGAACAGCGGCTCGGCGCCCTGCACCACCAGGTCATTGACGCACATGGCAACGAGGTCGATGCCGACGCTGTCATGCCGGCTGGCCTCGATCGCGACCTTGAGCTTGGTGCCGACGCCGTCGGTGGTGGAGACCAGCAGGGGGTCGCGATAGCCGGCGGCCTTGAGATCGAAGAAGGCGCCGAAGCCGCCCAGCCCGGCATCCGACCCGCT
>DATEOK010000357.1:0-10455 GCA_035274225.1 Dongiaceae bacterium | reverse complement strand
CGGCCTTTGCCGCCAGGTAGGCGAGGCCGACGACGAGGAGCTGGCCCAAAGTGGCGAGGCTGAGCGCGACCGCGTTGGCCGCGATCCAGGCGCGCGCCGCCTCCCACTGCTCCCGATAGAATTGCTGCTCGAACAGCCGCTCCATGGCGGGGCTCTCCTGAGCTGTCCGGATGGGCCGTGCTGGGTGGGGGTAGTCTACCGTCAGAGGAAACGCGCGACGCGGTGCCAGGGTTCCTTGGTCGAGCCGCGCTCCCGAACCCTGGTGGCCCCACAGCTGTCGCTTGTCACCCTCAGGAGCTGCGTGATACCCGAAGCATCTAGGCGAATAGTGGAGAGGCCGCACCATGACGCCGAGCTGGCGGACCAAGCTCATTCAATCCGACGCGCGCGCACCGGAGGGGTTCAAGTCGCTGGCGGTGCCGACCTACCGCGGTTCCACCACCTTGTTCAAGAGCGCCGCAGCGGTTGCCGACACCTGGAACCATGATGAGGCGCCCTACCCGTATGGCCTGTTCGGCACGCCGACAACCCTGGAGCTCGCGGCGCGGATCGCCGAGCTCGAGAAGGGCCGGAATACCTTTCTGACACCCGGTGGGCAGGCTGCCATCACGCTCGTCTATCTCGCGCTTGTCAGGGCCGGCGACCATGTCTTGCTGACGGACAGCATCTATGGTCCCAACCGCGAGTTCGCGACGGAGATCCTTCGTGGGCTTGGCATCGAGATTGATTTCTACTACCCGCTGATCGGCGGGAACATCGAGCGGCTGATCCGCGGCAACACGCGCCTCATCTGGTGCGAGAGTCCTGGCTCGGTGACCATGGAGGTGCAGGACGTGCCGGCGATCGCCGCGGCAGCGCACCGGCATGACGCACTGGTCGCCCTCGACAACACCTATTCGGCCGGCATCATGTTCGACGCTTTCGCGCACGGCGTGGATGTCACGGTGCAGGCGATCACCAAATACATCGGCGGGCATAGCGACCTCTTGCTTGGCTCCGTCACGGTGCGCGACGAGGCCCTTTATCAGACCATTGGCAAGACGACGTTCCTGACCGGCCTGGCGGTGTCGCCGGACGATTGCAGCCTGGCGCTGCGCGGGCTACAGACGCTGGGCGTGCGGCTCGCGCATTTGGAGCGCTCCACCCTCGCGGTCGCGCGCTGGCTGGCCGAGCGGCCGGAGATCACGCAGATGCTGCACCCGGCCCTACCCTCCTGCCCGGGTCACGAGATCTGGAAACGAGACTTCACCGGCTCGGCCAGCGTGTTCTCCGTCCAGTTCGACGAGCGCTTCTCCGAGGACGCGCTGATCCGCTTCATCGACAGTCTCAAGCTGTTCAAGATCGGCTTCAGCTGGGGCGGCGTCACCAGCCTGATCATGCCGCAGTTCCATCTGACGCGTGGCGTGCACCCAGCGCCCGACCGGCTGGTGCGGTTCAATGTCGGGCTCGAGGAGACCGACGACCTGATCGCCGACCTCGAGCAGGCGTGGGGTGCGCTCGATAAGAGCTAGGCTGCCGCGCCGCCCAGCAACTTCACGTTCAGCGCGCCGCCGCTGAACAGCATGTCGTCGAGCGCTTCGCCTAGGTCCGTCGCAGTGGGTTGCACGCCTTCGCGTGCGGGGCTCGGCTCCGTCACCTTCTTCGCGCCGGCACGCGCGATCGCGGCCTGGGCGGTGCGGCGCATCAGCTCCTTGATGAAGGCGGCGCTGACACCTTCGGTGCGCTTGACCACTTCCGCCACCAGCGCATCGCCGAGCTTCAGGCCGTTGCCATAGAGGCGCACCAGCTTGTCGCGGCTGGGGGCATCGGGCACCGGCACCTCGATCGCCTGGTCGATACGCCCCGGTCGGTTGGCAAGCGCGGCCTCCAGGTCCTGCGGGCGGTTGGTGGTGAGGATGAAGAGGACGTCGCTGTTCTCCTTGAGGCCGTCCATCTCGTTGAGCAGGCTGTTCAGCAGCGACTCGTCGCACCCGCTGCGCATGCGGTCGCGCGAACGGGCGATCAGGTCGACGTCCTCGATCACCACCATGGACGGCTGCAGCAGGCGCGCAAGGCTCATGTAATGCGGCAGGAGGCCGACCTGCTCGGCGGTGACGAGGAACGTGGTGGTGCCGGCGAGGTTGCTGGCGAGATAGCGGATGGTGTGGGTCTTGCCGGTGCCGGGCGGGCCATAGAGCAGGATGCCGCGCTTGGTCTGGAAGCCGAGGCTGCGCAATTGCCCGCGCGCTTTCATGAAATCGAGCACGCAGCGGTCGAGCAGCGCGCGCGTCGGCGCGGGAAGGATCACCTCAGAAGCCTGGACCGGCTTCAGGCGGTGCACCTGGATGCCGCCGACGCGGCCGCTGTAATGCTGCTGCTTCTCCAGCGACAGCACCTTGCCGCGATAGGCGCGGCATTGCTCGATCGCCTCCTCCAGAGGCGCAAAGCACTGATCGGCGAAGGCCTCACTGCCGGGATGATCGCGTGGCACCGCGATGTCGACGTCGATGTAGCGGTCGTCTCCCCCTGAGTCGGTCCGCACGAAAATGAAGATCGCGTGCGGCATCGGCGTGCTTTTCAGGATCAGCGCGTTGCGCACGCAGCGCACCGGCTCGTCCTCGCCGGTGTCGACCGCGACACGGGAGATCGGGCCGACCGCTATGCGGTCGTCGCGCGCGTTGCTCATCAGTTCGCTCAGCTCGAGATTCTGAGAGCTATAGCGTGGGATGGCGCCGACGCACTGATCGGCGTTGGCCATGAGCAGCTCCTCGATCACCGGCTGCAAATTGGCGCGCATATGGGCCGGGTAGCGATCGCCCTGGATCTTGATCTCCTCCGGCCGGTAGCCACGGAACAGGCGGCCGAGCAGGTCGCTGCAGTAGACCTGCGCCGGCCGCTTGCGGGCCGCCCTGCGCGCGCGTTTCGGCGGTGCCTTGCGCACCCTGGCGGCCGGCTTCTTCAGCGGCTTCTTGTTGGACAATCCGGCGATGCGGCGCATGGCGGCCCTCCCTCTCCCAGGCGAAGCGAAGGCGCCATTTAGAACAAAGATCGAACGATTGTCAACGATGGGTTGTGTGCAAAACAACCATAGGATGTTGCCGGGCTGCTACCCGCGAGTTCAACCAAATTGAACTCCGGAGTTCGTTCATCTGGGGTTCATCTTCTTGATATGAAAGGACGAATCTCGATCACGAAAATGCGAGGTAACACCCTCGTCACGACGGAAACGCGGCCATCCGGCGTTACATCGTCGGCGGAACGAGCGGCCGGTGCCGTTCGCAGGGACGCCCATAAGGAGATCGGACAATGACGAAGCATCCGCGCAAATCCAGTTTGGGAAAGCTGGCGGCCGGAGCTCTGGTCGCAATCGGCATGGTGGCGGCGGCGGGTTCGTCGGCCATGGCTGACAGCTGGAAGCACGGCAACGGCTATGGCCACGGCAACAAGCACTGGAAGCACTATCAGAACGACTACGGCCACGGCCGCTATTACTACCAGCCGCGCCCACAGGTGGTTTACGTGCAGCCGCAGCCGGTTTACGTGCAGCCGCAGCCGGTCTACGTGGCGCCCCCGCCGCCGGTCTATTACGTGCAGCCGGCCCCGGTCTACCGCCGCCCTGAGATCAACATCGTCTTCCCGCTCGACTTCGACTGATATCCCCCCATCAGACGAAGGCTGCGAGAGGGGCGAGACCGCAAGGTCTCGCCCCTTTGCGCGCCTGTGGTATAGGTCACTGCTTTTAGGATTTTAACCATTACGTCCGATCGCATTTGAGCGATATTTGAGCCATCAGCGATGGCAACGATCGCGAGAGGACAGGCAGCCATGAAACTCGAATCCCTTCGGCCGCTCGCCGCTTTGTTCGTGGCGCTCGGCTTTGTGTTCGCTCTCTTCACCGCCGCGCCGGCCAGCGCGCAGAACTACGGCGAGCAGCCGCTGGCTGCCGAACAGATCCCCTGGTACATGCCGCAGCCGTGGGTCCACCCGCCGCAGACCGGGCCCAAGATCCGCAAGCTGCCCGGCTATTACGGCCACACCTATCGCAACCGCTCCTACGGCAGTTTCAGCACCTACTGCTACGGCGATTGCGGCTACCGTGCGCCGGGCACCATCAGCACCAGCGGCGGCGTGGTCCTGAGGCGGCCATCGGTGGTTTCGTACTACGACGACGATTACATGGTCGTGCCGCGGACGCTCTATGAGGCGCCGCAGCCGGTCGTTGAGCGCAAGCGTCCGGTCACGGCCTCCGTGGTGTCGGCCACCAAACAGAGGGGCTACAAGCCAAACCCGACGATTAGGATGCAGAACGGCGTGCGCGTCATGCACCTGATGCCGTTGCCGACCGACGACGCCGGCAGCTCCAGCAACTACTGAAGCGGGGCCTCACCGCAATGTGTTCCGGCGCCGCATGCAATTGCATCGCGGCGCCGTTGTTTGCCGTATAGTGATGGTCTCTGCGCCGTCGACCCACCGGGACCGATAGAAGGACGGCAACCATGTTTACACAGCTTCCGCATTTGAGCGCCGCGCGCCCGCTGGCCGCGCTGGCGGTGGCGCTGACCTTTGGCCTCGGCCTCTATATGGCCGGCGGCGCGGCTAATCCGGCCAACGCCGATGCCAGCCAATGGACGCGCTCGTCGTCCACCTGGGGCAACTCCACCGGCTGGAACCAGCACTGGCGCAGCCAGACGCACAACCAGTTCAACGGCACACGCGTCATCGTCGGCGGCGGATCGGGCGTCATCATCACCAGGCCGGGCTTCGTCACCGGCAATTCCGGCTTCATCGTTCGCCAGCCGGGCTTCATCGTGCGTCAGCCTCGGTTCATCGTGAACCAGCCGGGCTTCATCGTGCGTCAGCCTCGCTTCATTGTGAATCAGCCCGGCTTCATTGTGAACCAGTCGGGCTTCATCGTCACACGACCGGCCTTCGTGCAGCGGCCGAACTTCATCTTCGAGCGGCCGTCCTTCGCGCGAAAGCAGTGGCAGTTCATCAACCGCCACCCGTCGCTCCGTGCCAACAGGCCGTGGTGGCACAACAACTGGAGCCATAAGCACTGGCACCAGATGAGCGGCGGCATGAACTGGGGCGGCATGCATTGACGCGGCGGCGGGCCCGGAACCATCCTCGGCCCGCACCTGTTCCCGAGCTAAATGGCTTTGGAGCTTGCGATGCCGAACTTGTCCGTTCCGCTCGAAACGCTGGTCTATATCATCGAAAAAGCGCGGGAGTTCGACGCCGAAGTCCCGCCGATCCTGGTTGACGACGCCAGCAACCCGACTGACGACGAGGCCGGCAACACCACCATCCTGGATGACCGGCCCGACAATCCCACCGCGCAGGAGCTCAAGGAAGCGCTCGAAACGCTGAACGACGACCAGCGCGATGAGATCATCGCCCTGACCTGGGTCGGCCGCGGCGACTTCACCAACGAGGACTGGGACGAAGCCGTCGGCGCCGCGCGCGAGCGCCACAATGGCGACGAGGCCCGATACCTGATGGGCACGCCCCTGCTCGCCGATTACCTGGAGGAAGGCGCCGCTCAGCTCGGCTACAGCCGCGAAGACCTGGAAGAGGGGCTGCCCTAGCTTTTCAGCCGATATCCGGTCCGCAGCCAGTAATGGACCCAGACGAACAGCCCGGCATTGACCGCGAGCGCCACCCCGACCGAGAGGCGGAGGTCGGCGGCGGCTTCGCCGATGGCGCCGTAGCGGAAGCCGTCGATCAGGTAGAAGATCGGGTTGAACGCAATCAGCGTCTGCGCGGTCTCCGGCATCGAAGCGACCGGCGCGAAAACGCCGGAGAGGAACGCCAGCGGCAGCAGCACGAAGGTGTGCAGCGCCGTATACTGATCCCACTTCGCCGCCCAGATGCCGAGCAAGGTCCCGATGAGACCGTGCATCATGCCGGTCGCCAGGGTGAAGAACAGCAGCGCGCCGGGATGCGCGATCTTGGCCGGCACGAACAGCAGGGTCATCAGCGCCACCGCCGCCCCCACCGTCACGCCGCCGATGGTCGAGCTCAGGGCGAAGCAGGCGGCCTTTTCCGTCGGCGTGAGAGGCGCCATCACCCAGTCGAAATGCGTGCTGTGGTGCTTGTCGAAGATGAGGTTGGCCCCGGAAGTCTCGAACGCCCGCTCGGCGATGGCGAAGCTGATAAGGCCGGGCGCGATAAACGTGACGATGGCTTCCGGATCCAGCGTGGTCAGCGACGACGAGGCGATCACGAACAGCAGCAGGTAGAGCGCGTTGGAAATGACCGGCCCGAGGATGGTGTAGTGCAGGTCGGAGAAGCCGTTCTTGAACTGCCGGCGCAACAGGCTCCAGCAGCCGATCCAGTTGATCCGCCCGAAGCGTCGCACCTGCAGGACGGATGCCTCGCTCATGCCTTGAGGTGATAGCCGGTCGCGAACAGGCGGTAGGTCAGCCACAGCAGGAAGGCGTTGGCGCCCAGCAGCACCAGGATGCCGGCAGCGAGCGACCCGTCGGCATGGCCGATGAAGCCGTAGCGGAAGCCGTCGATCATATAGAACAGCGGATTGGCATGGGCGACGCCTTGCCAGAACGGCGGCAGGCGCTCCGCCGAATAGAAAGTGCCGGACAGGAACGCCGCCGGCGTCACGATAAAGTTGGTGATGGCGGCCATGTGGTCGAACTTCTCCGCCCACACCCCGGCGAGGACCCCGACCAGCGACATCAGCAGGCTCGCCATCACGGCGTGGAACAGGATGAAGCCGGGATGCGCGAGGCTGACCGGCACGAACGGCACCATGGCGCCCCAGGTCGCGACCCCGACCACCAGGCCGCGGGTGAGGCCACCGCCCGCGAGGCCGATGGTGCGCTCCAGCGGCGTCAAGGGCGGCATCAGCAGGTCGACGATGTTGCCCTGGATCTTGGAGATGAGGATCGAGGACGAGGTGTTGGCAAAGGCGTTCTGGGTGACCGCCATCATGATGAGGCCCGGCGCCAGGAACGCCATGTACGGCTCGCCCGCCACCTTGTCGACCGCATGGCCCAACGCCAGCACGAACACCGCCAGGAACAGCAGCGTCGTCACCATCGGCGCCAGGATGGTCTGGGTCGCCACGCTCATGAAGCGGCGCACCTCTTTCATATAGAGGGTCTGCAGCCCGACCCAGTTGACGGTGCTGTAGTGGCGCGGAGCGAGGGCTTGCGGGAGCGTACGCGGCGAGGACATGGCGCGTGACCATAGTCATGAGGGGGATCGTGCGCAAGCCGCCCACCTTGGCAGCCTCAACACTTTCTGGCACCATGTGCGCATGGGCCATCTGCGACCCCCGCGCCGTCTTGCGCCCGCCGATCTCAAGGGCGCCGCGCTCGATTATCTGGACCGCTTCGCCGCTCCGCGCGCGCGCCTGCGCCAGGTCATGCTGCGCAAGATTCGCAACTCGGTGCGCCATCATGGCGACGATCCCGCACCGTTGATCGCCGCGCTCGACGAGACCATCCAATGGCTGGAGACCAGCGGCTTCCTCAGCGACCGGGCCTATGCGGAAGCGCGGGCGCGCAGCCTCAGCGCACGCGGCACCTCGCGTGCCCGCATCATCGCCAAGCTGTCCGCCAAGGGCGTCGAGTCGGAGACCGCGCGCGACGCGGTCGACCGCCTGTCGATGGAATACGAGGAGCCGGAGCTGGAAGCGGCGCGGCGCTATGCGCGACGCCGGCGACTCGGCCCCTATCGCAGCGAGGACGACACCCGCGCCGAGTGCCGCAACAAGGACCTCGCCGCCATGGCCCGCGCCGGCTTCGCCGGCCCCGTCGCGCGCCAGATCATCGACGCGGACCGCGAGGTTTAGCCCTTTCTCCCAAGAGCGACGTGCAGGCAATGCGGCACTGGAATCGGCTGCCGTGGAAATTCCTGCGCCAGCATCGCGCCAAGCTCCGCATCGAACGCCTGCACCTGATCCGGCGGCAGGCTGGCGGAGATGCCGGCGGAGGCGCGCATGCGGCCGCGCCAGCCCTCATGCGTGTAGGGGATGTCGAAATCGACCGAGAAGCTCTCGATCGACTGGAAGCCCGCGGCGCGCAGGTTGCGCACGTGACCGGGCTTCAGCCCGTCGAGGCCGTCCCATGGCCATTTCGGATTGTGCCGCCGGACAATCGTTTCGGTGCGGGCGACCACGTTGCCGTCGAGCGGCAGCCAGTCCTGCGAGCAGATCACCAGCCACCCGCCCGGTTTCAAGAGGCGCAGCACCTCCGCGCTCGTCTTCGTGCTGTCGAACCAGTGCCAGCAGGTCGCCGCCGTCACCAGGTCGAACGCTGCCGACGGCAGGCCGGTCTCTTCCGCCTTGCCGACGACATAGTCGATGGCGAGGCCTTGCGCGGCGTCCAAGCCCTTGGCCGCGTCCATCATATCCGGCGCGATATCGAGGCCGGTGACGGTGAGCCCACGCTGCGCGAGGCCCCGCGCCAGATAGCCGGTACCGGTGGCAAGATCGAGCGCCCGCATGCCCGGCCGCACCAGGCCGCGCCGCATCAGCCGTTCGAACAGCCAGTCGGGATAGCCGGCGCGATAGCGCGCATAGTCCGCGGCGGTCTTGCCGAAATCGGCGGTGAATTTGGCGCTGCCCATGCGTCCTTGTAGCCGCTGGACAATCGAGCGCCAAGCCGCCACCTTGGCGCCATGACGCGTGGGGGCATCACAGGCGACGGCGAGGCCGAGCTGATCGTGGTCGGCGGCGGGCTGGTCGGCCTGACGCTTGCCATCGCCTGCGCCGAGGGCGGCATCCGCACCATCGTGGTGGAGGCGGAGTCCGCCGCAGCGCTCAGCAGCAAGGGCTATGACGGTCGATCCTCCGCCGTCGCCTATGGCTCGCAGCAGGTGCTGACCGCGATCGGCGCGTGGGAGCGCCTCGCGCCCGACGCACAGCCCATCGTCGACATCCGCGTCACCGACGGCGGCTGGCACGTCAAGGGCGAGGGCCACGGCTACGTGCACTACAGCCATCTCGACCTGCTGGACCGCAAGCCGACGCCGATGCCGCCCGACACCGAGCCCACCACCATCATTGCCTGCGAACCGGAGCAGCCGGCGGCACCGTTCGGCTACATCATCGAGAATCGCCTGACCCGCATCGCGCTGCTGGAACGGGCGAAGGAATGCCCGAACCTCACGCACCTCGCGCCACACGTCGTCACCGCACTCGACCTCGCCAGCGACGCTGCCCGCGTGACGCTGGAAGACGGCAGCGTGCTGACGGCGCAGCTGGTGGTCGCGGCCGACGGCAAGCAGTCGGCGCTGCGCCGCATGGCCGGCATCGCCGCGCGGGAGTTCGGCTACAAGCAGACCGCGATCGTCTGCACCGTGACGCACACGCAGCCGCATAACTGCGTGGCGCACGAGCACTTCCTGCCGGCGGGTCCGTTCGCCATGCTGCCGATGACCGACGAGCGGCTGGCGGACGGCACGGTGCGGCACCGTTCCTCGATCGTGTGGTCCGAGGATCCGCGCTTGGTGCCGATGCTGCTGAAGCTGGACGACGACGCATTCGGCAAGGAGATCGAGCGGCGCTTCGGATCGAGCCTCGGCCAGGTGCGGCCGCTCGGCCCGCGCTTCTCCTATCCGCTCACCATGGTGCTGGCCGACAGCTATGTGCGGCCGCGTTTCGCGCTCACCGGCGATGCCGCACACGGCATCCACCCGATTGCGGGCCAGGGCTTCAATCTCGGCGTGCGCGACGTCGCGGCGCTCGCGGAGGTCTTGGTCGACGCCTCGCGCGGCGGACTCGATCTCGGCGCGATGGACGTGTTGGACCGCTATGCGCGCTGGCGGAGGTTCGACAACCTCATGCTGTCGACTTTCATGGATGGCTTGACGCGCCTCTTCTCCAACGACTTCGCGCCGCTGCGCATGGCGCGCGATCTTGGCTTCGCGATCTTCAACCGCACCATGCCGCTGAAGCGCCTCGCCATGCGCCACGCCATGGGGATCGTCGGCAAGCTGCCACGCCTGGTGCAGGGGCGGCCGCTCTGACCCTCCAGGTCGCCGTCCTGGGTGGCTATGGCGCGTTCGGCAGCCGCATCTGCCGCCTGCTGGCGCGCATGGAAGATGTCGCGATCCTCATCGTAGGTCGCGACACAAGGCAAGCCGAAGCGCTGGCGCGCGAATTGAAAGCCGACCATGCCGCGTTCGACATCTCGAAGGATCTCGCCGCTTTGATGGCGCGGCGGTCGGATGTCGTTGTCAACACCATCGGGCCGTTCCAGGGCGCCGACTACCGCGTGGCCGAAGCCTGCATCGCGGCGGGCATCCACTACATCGACCTCTCCGACTCGCACGCGTTCGTCGCCGGCATCGCGCAGCTCGATGGCGCGGCGCGCGCCAAGGGCGTTGCGGTCATCACCGGCGCCAGCACCGTGCCGGCGCTGTCGGGCGCGGTGGTGGCGGAGGCGGGCCTCGCGCCGACCTCGGTGCGCATCGGCATCAGCCCGGGCAACCGCGCGCCCAGGGGATCGA
>DATEOK010000356.1:0-4211 GCA_035274225.1 Dongiaceae bacterium | reverse complement strand
CGCCGACGATCACGGCGGTCCCGCCCATCTCCTGCACCACGATGAACGCATCCTCGTCGGTGACGTCATCGCCGATGAACACCGGCCGGCGCCCCTGGAAGGCCGATTCCTTCATGATGCGGCGCACCGCCGCGCCCTTGTTGTGCGCCGGCGAGCGCACCTCCACGACGTGATCGCCCTGGAGCAAGGCAAGATCCGACTGGCTGCGGCGCGCGAGCATCGCTTCGAGCTCCTGGTGCACGCGGTGCCCGAGATGCGGCGCCTTGCGGTAGTGCACGGCAAGGCCCGCGCGTTTCGGCTCGACCAGGATGCCGTCCCAGTCCTTCATGCAGTCCAGCACCTCGGACCCGAGACCGGCGATGTCGGGCTGCGGGCCGGGACGCAACACCGGCTGGCCGGGACCCAGGCGGAACTCCGCACCGTGGCTGCCGGCCGCATAGGGCACCGCATTCTGCGTCACCTGGTCGATCGAGGTGATTTCGCGGCCGGACACGATGGCCAGCGCACTGCCGAGGTCGTTGGCGGCGTGCGTCAACAGCCGCGGCAAGTCGGGCGCGGGACGCACCTCGGCCGGCGTCGGCGCAATCGGCACCAGTGTGCCGTCGATGTCGAGGAACAGGGCCAGGGATGAGCGATCGCCCCATACTGCGACCGGCATCTCGTTCACGTGCATTCCAATCAAGCCTACCCTTGGATATCGCGTCGATCTTATGATCAGGCCAGTCTTAGCACAGCCGCTCAGGAGAGAATAACGATGAGCGTCACCCTGACGTTCCACGGCGCCGCCGGCACCGTCACCGGCTCACATTACCTGCTGGAAACGCCGCAGGCGCGGATCGCGGTCGATTGCGGCATGTTCCAGGGACCGAAGACGCTCAAGGAGCTGAACTATCAGCCCCTGCCCTCCCATCCCGGCAAGCTCGACGCGGTGGTGCAGACCCATGCCCACACCGATCACTCGGGCATGTTGCCCAAGCTTACCAAGTCCGGCTTCAGAGGGCCGATCTTCGCCACGCAGGGTACGCGCGACCTGCTGGAGTGGATGCTGCCGGATTCCGCTTCGATCCAGGAAGCGGAGGTCGAGCGGCTGAACCGCGAGAATCGTCGCCGCGACCGGCCGGAGGTGCAGCCGGTCTACACGGTGGAAGATGCGCAAGCGGCACTGCGGCAGATCCATCCGCTGGACTACGAGACCTGGCAGCCGGTCGCCAAGGGCATTCGCGGTCGCTGGTGGAATGCGGGCCACATCCTCGGCTCCGCCTCGGTGGAGCTGGAGGTGGAAACCGGCAACGACCAGGTGCCGCGCTTCAGCATCCTGTTCTCAGGCGACCTTGGACCTCAAGAGGGCGCATTGCAGCAATCGCCGCGCGGGCCGCAGGGCATGGACTACGTGCTGTGCGAATCGACCTACGGCAACCGCGAGCGACCGCATCTCGACGACGACCAGCGCCGCGATGCGCTGGCGCGCGAAGTGACGCAAGCGCTCGGCAACGGCGGCAATCTCCTCGTTCCTGCCTTCGCCATCGAGCGCAGCCAGGAGCTGATCGGCGACCTCGTGTACCTGATGGCGCGCCAAAAGCTGCCGAAGGCGCCAATCTATCTCGATTCGCCGCTGGCGATCCGCGCCACCGAGGTGTTCGAGCGGCATCTGAAGCATCTGGACGACATCGACCCGCAGGCCGGCAGTCCGTTTCGCGCGCCCAACGTGCACTTCGTCCAGTCGGTCGAGCAGAGCATGGCACTGAACCGCATCGCAGGCGGCGCGATCATCGTCGCCTCCAGCGGCATGTGCGATGCCGGTCGCATCAGGCACCACCTGCGCAACCAGCTGTGGCGGCCGCAGAACACGGTCTTGCTGATCGGCTACCAGGCGCCGGGTACGTTGGGTCGCTTGCTGCAAGAGGGCGCGCAGCAGGTCAAGATCATGGGCGAGGAGATCAAGGTCAAAGCCAAGGTCAAGAAGCTCGAAATCTACTCCGGCCATGCCGACCGCGCCGACCTTTTGGCATGGGTGAAGGCCCGGCTGCCGATCCAGCGCAATCTGTTCCTGATCCATGGCGAGACCGCGGCGCTCGCCGGCATGCGCGAGAATGTGCTCACGCTCGGCCTCGATCCCGCCAAGGTGATCGTGCCCGATCTCGACCAGCGTTATCAGCTCGACCGCGCCGACGGCGCCATCGCCATCGGCGGCACGCCGCGCCTCGGTCCGGCGCGCACCGAGGAAGCCAAGCAGGGTTGGGACTGGCACAATGAGCTGTCCGCCCTGTCGCTGGAACTGCGCCGCATCCTCGACCAGGCGCAGGACGACAAGACGCGCATGGCCCTGCTCAAGGACATGCGCCGGGTGCTGGAGAAGCGCTAGCCTTTCAGCGCGGTCTTCGCGATCTGTTCGATGCGCCGCGCGACGGTTGCGATATGCGCCGGTTGCTCCGGGCCTCCGATCAGCCACAGCGGGCGCTTGAGCACCGAGAGATCGCCGAAGCGCTGCAATCTGGGATGCCGGTCGCCCATCAGGTGCGGCAGCACCACGCGGGCGGCGCCGGCGGCGGCGATGGCGGCCAGGGTCTGCAGCTTGCTGGCGCGGAACTGGATGCCGGCGCCCTTGGCCTGCGCTTCGACATAGCGCACCTCCGGCAGGGGCGCGAGCGCGGAATCCAGCGCGGCCCACGGCAGCTTCGCCGGGTCGCGGTCAATCGCGGCGTACATCGCGTAGCGCACCCAGCCGACCTGGCGCGCACCGCGGCGCGAGCCTTGCGGCGGCCCGAGGCGCAGCGCCAAATCCGCCTCGCGCCGCGCCAGGCTGAAGTTCTTGTCCTCGGCCAGCAATTCGATCGGCTGGCGGCCAGCGGCGAGCACATCGATCTGCGGCGCCAGCAGGTGATCGCACAGGAAGGCAACGCTGGTGATGCGCACCGGTGGGCGCGGCGCCTTCGTGCTCTCGCCTGCCGCCAGGATGCGGGCCGATTCCAGCTGCTGCGCCGCCTCTTCCACCCGCGGCAGCAGCGCGCGGCAGGTCGCGGTCGGCTCCAGCCTGCCGCCGCGCCGAACCAGCAAGCGGCGACCGAGCTTGGTCTCCAGCCGGTCGAGGCGCCGCCCGATGGTGGTGGCGTCGATGCGCAGCTGCGCCGCCGCGCCGCTCAGCGTGCCGGTCTCGACCACCGACAGCAGCGTCAGCCAGCCATCCCAATTTTCCATGTCGGCACCCCTAGACCCTGCAAAAACGCAGCCTCAACCCCACATCTCTCGGCTGGGATCGGCGGCGTAGCGCGTTATCTTCGGATGCGAGAGCGAATGCCGCAAGAGGAGACCATCATGAACGCGACAGTGCCCCAGACCCTGCTGCAAATGCGCGGCCTCGCGATCGCGCCGGCGCGCCTGTCGCAATCGGCGCTCGTCGTCATCGACGCGCAGGGCGAATACCGCATCGGGCAGGCGGCGTTGCCGGGCGTTGAACCCGCTGCGGCGCGAATTGCCGATCTGCTGGCGCGCGCCCGCGCGGCCGGCGTGCCGATTTTCCACGTAGTGCAGGCTGGCGTGGCAGACGGCTTGTTCGATCCCGGCACCGAGCGCGGCGCGATCCTGCCGCAGGCGGCGCCGGTCGCCGGAGAAGCCATCATCACAAAGCGGCTGCCCAATGCGTTTGCGGGCACAGAGCTGCACGAGCGCCTGCAGCAAACCGGCCGCAACACCCTGATCGTGGCCGGCTTCATGACCCACATGTGCATCAGCGCCTCGGTGCGCGCGGCGCTGGACCTCGGCTACCAGACGACGGTGATCGCCGACGCCACCGCAACCCGCGCCCTGCCCGCCCCCGACGACGGCGCGCCGATTTCGGCCGACGCAGTGCATCGCACAGCGCTGGCCGAATTGGCGGATCGGTTTGCGGCAGTCGTGAACAGCGCGAAGATCGCCGCCTAGTTCGTCACTGCACCTTCAGCGCGGCGATCAGCCCGCGCGCGGTTTCGCGGATGTGACGCTCCAGCAGCGTCACCGCCGCGGGCACGTCGCGCGACCGGCACACGGCGATCAGGCTCTCATGCTCGCGCAAGCCCCGGTCGAAGCCCGAGCGCATGGTGACCTCGAGCCGCAGGTAGCGGTCGATCTTGTCGTGGATGTTCTTCAGCAGCTTCAAGGTGATCGGCCGGCCGGCCGGCGTGTACATCACCTCGTGGAAGCGCCAGTTGATCTCGCCCCAGCGCGGCAGGATGTCG
>DATEOK010000355.1:0-36588 GCA_035274225.1 Dongiaceae bacterium | reverse complement strand
GGCGATCCGTGCCCTCGACGGCGGCGACGCGGCGCTGGGCGAGCGCGGGCGCGCCATGCTGCGGCGCCGCGCCCGGCAGATCCGTGAGGAGTTCGCCCGCGTATTGCAGCGTGGGATCGCCGCGCGGGATTTCCGCGGCTTCGATCCCGACCTCGCGTCGCGCGCCATCCTGGGCGCGGTGCGCATGACGGCAACGGCGGACGATGCGCCGAACGACGCCGCGGCGGCGGGCGCGCTGACCGATCTGCTGCTGCACGGCGTATCGGCCGCCAGTATATCGACGGCCAGTGTATTGACGGGGGGGAGCCAAGGCTAAGACGATGCGGATGCGCTCTCTCATTCTCCTATGCCTGGTCGTGGCCGTGGTCGGCGGCGTGTTCGTGTGGGGCCGCTACTACCGCACCGATCCGGTCGCCGCGGAGGCCGCGATGCAACCGCCTGCGCCGGCGCAAGCCGCCACTCAGAACGCGCAGCAGGGCGCACCGCAAGCCGCACCGGAGAGCGGCAAGCCCGCGGTCGCGGTGAAAGTTACCGAGGTGACCCAAGCCTCGATGCCGATCCGCCGCCGCTCCATCGGCTGGGTCGAACCGATCGCCACCGTCGCCGTGAAATCGCGTATCAACAGCGTGATCATGGAGCAGCACGCCCAGGACGGCGCGTTCGTGAACAAAGGCGACGTGCTGTTCGTGCTCGACGATCGCGAGGCCAAGGCCGCGATCGCGCGCGACGAAGCGGCGATGGCGCAGCACCAGGCGGAGGTTGAGCGCGCCCGCGCCGACCTGGAGCGCACCAAGACCCTGGTCGCCAAGCAGACCGCCTCCAAGCAGACGCTGGACCAGGTGGTGGCCACGGCGCGCGCCGCCGACGCGGCAGTGGCCGCGGACAAGGCGGTGCTGCAGGCTGACCGGCTCACCCTCTCCTACACCACCATCGTCGCGCCGATCTCCGGCCGGCTCGGCGCGATCGGCGTCACCCCGGGCAACCTGGTGGCGGAGAATGGCGACGTGGCGCTGGTCACGATCACGCAGATGCAGCCGATCCGGCTCAGCTTCACGCTGCCGGACCGCGACATCGATGCGCTGCGCACCGCGCTGGCGCAGTATCCGCCAGCCGCCGTGCGGGTGTTCACCAAGGGCGAGAAAACCGCGCGCGCGGACGGACACCTGATCTTCATCGACAGCACGGTCGATGCTGCTTCGGGCACCATCACCGCCAAGGCGGAATTCGCCAACGACAATCTGGCGCTGTGGCCCGGCCAGTATTTCGATGTCGAGATCGAGCTCGGCGTCGAGCCGCAGGCTTCCATCATCCCGACGGTCGCACTCCAGGTCGGCCAGGACGGCTTGTTCGTCTTCGTCGTCACGCCGGACAACAAGGCCGAGATGCGCAAGGTCACCGTCACCGGCAGCGATGCCGACAAGAGCGCCGTGACGGCGGGCCTGTCGCCGGGCGAGCGCGTGGTGGTGGATGGCCAGCACCGCTTGTCGCCGGGCACGCCGGTCAAGGTGGTGCAGTGAGCCGCCAACCCCAGTCTGACCTCCCTTCCCCCCTTGTGGGGGAAGGATGTGGAGCCTTAGCGAGCGGCAGCGAGCTTAGGCGCAGCTGGATGGGGGGTGCCGCCGCACGAACCCCCGACGTGAAGCACCAACAGACTCGCCACTTCTGGCCGCGATGCGCACCATCGCTCCTTGTCTTCGTTCGTGCGGCGGCACCCCCCACCCCAACCTTCCCCCACAAGGGGGGAAGGGGCTGGAGCGTGCGATGAACGTCTCCGAGTTCTGCATCCGACGGCCCGTGGCAACGCTGCTGATGTCGATGGCGCTGATCGTCGGCGGCTTGTTTGCGTTCGGGCTGCTGCCGGTGGCGGCGCTGCCGCGCACGGATTTCCCGACCATCAACGTCTCGGCTTCGCTGCCCGGCGCGTCGCCCGACACCATGGCGAAGTCGGTCGCCACGCCCCTCATCAAGCAATTCGCCACGATCGAGGGCATCAGCACCATCAGCGCCAGCAACACCCAGGGCAACACCTCGATCGTCATCGAGTTCGACCTGGACCGCGACATCGACGCGGCCGCGGCCGACGTGCAATCCGCAATCTCGCGCACCCAGCGCCGGCTGCCCGACGACATGGAGGACGCGCCGAGCTATCGCAAGGTCAACCCGGCCGACCAGCCGATCCTGCTGCTGTCGCTGCGCAGCGACGTGATGGCGCTGTCGCAGCTCGACGACTTCGCCCAGCAGGTGATGTCGCCGCGCCTGTCGACCCTCAGCGGCGTCGCCCAGGTCAGCGTGTTCGGCAGCCAGAAATACGCCGTGCGCATCCAGGTCGATCCCAACGCCCTCGCCTCGCGCGATATCGGCATCGACGAGCTGGAGGATGCCGTCGACCTCGCCAATACCATCACGCCGGTCGGCGTCATCAAGAACAGCGACCAGACCCTGACCATCGAGGCGGACACCCAGCGCAACAATGCCGCGCAGTTCGCCGACCTCATCATCGCGACCCGCGATGGCAAGCCGGTGCGCCTGCGCGATGTCGCCAAGGTGATCGATTCGGTCGAGAACAATCAGACCGCCAGCTGGTTCGAGGGCAGCCGCTCGATCGTGCTGGCGATCCAGCGCCAGCCGGATGCCAACACGGTGGAGGTGGTGGACCGGGTCAAGGCGATGTTGCCGCAGTTCCGCGACGAGCTGCCGCCGACGGTCTCGATCGACCTGCTCAACGACCGCTCGCGATCGATCCGCGAGGCGGTGCACGACGTCGAGATGACGTTGATGCTGACCATTGCGCTGGTCATCCTGGTCATTTTCCTGTTCCTGCGCCGGCTGAGCGCCACCATGATCGCGACCACGGCGGTGCCGATCTCGCTGATCGCCACCGTCGGCGGCATGTATCTGCTTAATTTCTCGATCGACAACATCTCGCTGCTCGCACTGACCCTCGCGGTGGGGCTGGTGGTCGACGACGCCATCGTGATGCTGGAGAACATCGTCCGCCACGTCGAGGAAGGCATGCAGCCGTTCGAGGCGGCCTTGAAGGGCAGCCGTGAGATCGGCTTCACCATCATCTCGATCACGGTCTCGCTCGTCGCGGTCTTCATCCCCGTGCTGCTGATGGGCGGCGTGGTCGGACGCGTCTTCCACGAATTCGCGGTGGTGGTGACCATGTCGATCGCCGCCTCCGCGTTCGTGTCGCTGACCCTCACCCCCATGCTGTGCGCGCGCCTGCTGAAGCCGCTGCGGCACGGCCTGGCGCAGCAGGGCCCGGTGGGAACCAGGCTGTTCGACCGGATTCTGGAAGGCGCCTTCAGCGCCATGCTGGCGGTCTATGACGGCATCCTGAAGGTCTGCCTGCGCTTCCGGCCGCTGATGCTGATCGCCTTCTTCGCGACCATCGCAGGAACCGTTTCGCTCTACATGTCGATTCCCAAGGGCTTTTTCCCGCAAGAGGACATCGGGCAGCTGTCGGTCTCGACCGAGGCGCGCGAGGACATCTCCTTCCCCGCCATGGTCGCGCTGCAGCAGCAGGTCGCCGAAGTGTTCCGCAAGTCGCCGTACGTGAAGAATGTCACCAGCGTTGTCGGTGGCGGCGGCAGCAATTCGACCAACGGCGGACGCCTGTTCGTGGAGCTGAAGCCCAAGAACGAGCGGCCAAAGCTGGAAGCCATTCTCAGTGAACTGCGCCAGCCGTTGTCGCAAATCGCCGGCATATCGACCTTCATGTCGCCGGTGCAGAACCTGCGACTGGGTGGCCGCTCGTCACGCAGCCAGTATCAGTATGTGCTGCAGGCGGTGGACCAGAACGCGCTGTTCGCCTGGTCGCAGAAGATGGCGGATGCCATGGACCGCGATCCCACGTTCGCCGACATCAGCACCGACCTCGAGACCAGCGCCCAGCAGGCGACCTTGGTGGTGGACCAGGACAAGGCCAATGCGCTCGGCATCTCGTCCGATCAGTTGCGCTCGACGCTCTATTCGGGCTTCGGCACGCGCCAGGTTTCGACGATCTACGCCACCGGCGACAATTACTCCGTGGTGCTCGAATTCGACCCGAGCATCGCCTGGAGCCCCGACCTGCTCGATACCGTCTATGTGCGCTCCTCATCGAGCAAGCTGGTGCCGATCGGCGCCTTCGCGGAGGTGCGCAGGACCGTCGGCGCGCTCAGCATCAATCAGCTGGGGCAGCTGCCCGCCGTCACCATCTCCTTCAACCTGCCGCAGGGAGTGGCGCTCGGCGACGCGGTGGCCCGGACCGAGGCGCTGCGCACCCAGCTTGGCGTACCCGCCACCATCACCTCGGCCTTCTCCGGCAACGCCCAGGTGTTCCAGGACGCGCTGGACAACCAGGGCCTGCTGATCCTGGCCGCCGTGCTGACGATCTATATCGTCCTCGGCATGCTGTACGAGAGCTTTGTCCACCCCTTCACGATCCTGACCGGGCTGCCCTCGGCCGCGATCGGCGCCTTCATCGCGCTCCGCCTGGCGGAGCTCGACCTCAGCGTGGTGGCGGTGATCGGCATTCTGATGCTGATCGGCATCGTCAAGAAGAACGCCATCATGATGATCGACGTGGCGCTCACCCTGCAGCGCGACGGGATGGAGCCGCGCGAGGCGATCTATCGCGCCTGCATCCTGCGCTTTCGCCCGATCATGATGACGACCTTCGCCGCGCTCATGGGTGCGCTGCCGATCGCCCTCGGCGCCGGCGCCAGCGCGGAGCTGCGCCAGCCGCTCGGCATCGCGGTGGTGGGCGGCCTGGTGGTTTCGCAGGTGTTGACGCTCTTCATCACGCCCGTGCTCTATCTCTACATGGAGCAGCTGTCGCAGGCGCTGCGCGGATTGCGCAAGACGGCGGCCGATCGCCGGACGGCTTAAGCCGATTGGCAGAGGCGCCGGCACGCCGGGCGTAACAGATTCTTATCGGATGCCGACCGATTCTAAGGTCGAGAACGGCTTTGAAAGTAGCGTGATGCGCGTGCTGTTGATCGAGGATGACGCGCCGGTGCGCAGGATCGTGCGGAAAATGCTGGAGCGCGAGCGCCACGAGGTCACCGAAGCCGAGAACGGTCGCGTTGGCTTGGATCGCTTGCGCGAAAGCGCGTTCGATCTCGTCCTCACCGACATCGTCATGCCCGAGATGGATGGTCTCGAGACACTCATCGAGTTGCGCAAGGACTATCCGGATCTGAAAGTGATCGCGATGTCCGGCGGAGGCCGCACCGGAAACATGGATTTCCTGGGTTCCGCCGAGAAACTCGGCGCATCCGCCGTGTTGAGCAAGCCTTTCACCATCGACGTACTGGCCACGGCGATTGCCCGCGCCGGTGTCACCGCTCGTATCTAGGACAGCTCGCTTCGCCGCGGCATGTCGGCGCCGCGGCGCGAGCAGGTGATGGCAGCCGCCCGTGCCGCGAAGGTCAAGAGCGAATCGAGGTCGTCGGCCGAGAGGCTGGCGAGGCCGTCCGGCGACAGGCGGCCATGCTCGCCCAGCCATGTCAGCAAAGCCGCCTGGAACGTGTCACCCGCCCCGACCGTGTCGATGACCTTGACCGCGCGGGCGCTGACCCGCGCAGCGACGCCTTGCCGTGTCATGGCCATCGCGCCCACCTCGCCCATGGTCGCGACCGCGATGCTGGCGCCGCGCGCCAGCCAGTCCTTGAGCACGCTCTCGACCGGTACGCCGGGATAGAGGAACTGGACGTCCTCGACGCTCGCCTTCACCAGGTGCGCCTGTGCCGTCAGCGCCGCGACGCGCTTGCGCCAGAGTTCGCGGTCGGGAACGATCGAGGGGCGGATATTGGGATCGTACGAGATGAATCGCCGCGGCCGCTCGCGCGTCACCAGCGCTTCCAGGCTGGCGGCGGTCGGCTCCAGCGCCGTTGTGTAGGAGCCGATATGGACGACGCGCACTGCGTCCGGCAGGCGCGCCGGCAGCTCCGACACCGCGAGCGAGCGGTCGGACGTTCCGTTGGTATAGAAGGAATAGGTCGGCACGCCCTTGTCATCCAGCGCAACGATCGCGAGCGTGGTGGGCGCTGGGGTGCGCACGATGAGATCGACATCGACCCGCTCGCTTTCCAGATAAGCGATCAGCTTCCGGCCGAAGTGGTCATTCGAGACCTTGGACAGGAACGCAGTCGATTGGCCGAGCCGGCTCAGCGCCACCGCGACATTGAGCGGCGAGCCGCCGACTCGTGCGTCGAGCGCAATACTGGAAGCAGAGCCGCCGGCCGTTGCGAAAACGTCGAACAGCGCATCGCCGCAAGTCAGGATCATCCGAGGTGCGCCCTAACCGGTCAGAGCTTCGCGTAGTCGGGAACGATCAGACGATAGGGCGCCTCATCCTCCTCGACGTCCGGGAAGCGCGACACCATGTCGAGGAAATAGTTGTCGGTCTCGTCGTCGTTGACGGTCGAGACTTCCCCCACCAGGCAATCGCCGCCGGCGGCCCAGAAGGAATGGACGTGACCGGGCTCCAAAGTGATGGAGCTGCCGGGATGGATCTGCACCACGCCGCCCGCCGGGATCTCGCGGTCGATGCCGTCCATGCGCACCTTGATAGGGGCCTTGGGGTCGATCGGATGGCCGGGCTCGCCGTTGTAGAGCCGCACTTCGAGGGGCGCGCCGCCGCGCACGATGATGTCCTCGGTCTTCATCTTGTGGGTGTGGAACGGCGTCACCTGGTTCTCGCGCGAGATCATGATCTTCTCGGCATAGACCATGCCCTTGCCGGACTTCAGGTTGTCGGCGCTGCCGTTGCGCACGGTGAACAGCAGCAGGCCCAGATTCTCGAAATCGCCGCGGCCGAAATCGGTGATGTCCCAGCCGAGGCGCGCACGGATCACCTCGCCGGCACGGGACTTGTTACGCTTCCAGTCGTCCATCGACCAGCTGGCGAACTCCGGCAGCTTGAAGCCGAAGGAGGCGATGAACCTCTCGCCCTCGCGGATGATTTCGTTCAATTCGGACCGTTTCATGCGGTGTCTCCAAAGGCGGCCGGCTGCCCGGCGCAATCATGCGGCATCATATAGCGAAGGTCGCGGCGCGGCGCCACCCTCAGGCGATCCGCAGCTCGCTCTGGGGGTCGAAAAACACCGCCTTGTCCATGTTGAAGGCGAACGGCACAGTGCTGTGCGGTGCCACCTGCATGTCGGAACGCATACGGCCAATCACCTCGCGCCCGCCCAGCCGCGTCACCACATAGGTGTCCGCACCGGCCGGCTCCACCACCTCCACGTGGCAGTCCGCGTTCACCACCCGTGCGGAGGTGCGGTCGGCGCCGCTCATGTCGGTGATCGCCTCGGGCCTGAGGCCGAAAATCACTTCACGCCCGGCGTGGGCGCTGAGCTTGCTGTCGCTGGCGACCTTGAGCTGCAGCGGCGCCGAACCGTCGCGCGTCATCACCACCGCGACCCCGCCGCCATTCGCCTCGATCCGCGCCGGGATCAGGTTCATGGCGGGCGAGCCCATGAAGTCCGCGACGAACACGTTGGCTGGGTTGTTGTAGATCTCGTGCGGCGTGCCGAACTGCTGCAGCAGGCCGTCCTTCAGCACGGCGATCTGCGTCGCCAGGGTCATCGCCTCGATCTGGTCGTGGGTTACGTAGACGATGGTGGTCTTCATCGACTGATGCAGGCGCTTGATCTCGGTGCGCATGTCGACGCGCAGCTTGGCGTCGAGATTGCTGAGCGGCTCGTCGAACAGGAAGACCTGCGGGTTGCGCACCAGGGCGCGGCCCATGGCGACGCGCTGGCGCTGGCCGCCGGACAGCTGGCTCGGCTTGCGGTCGAGCAGATGGCTGATCTGCAGGGTCTTGGCGACGCCCGCTACCGCCTTGTCGCGCTCGGGCTTGGGGACGCCGCGCATCTCCATGCCGAAGGCGATGTTCTGACCCACGGTCATGTTGGGATAGAGCGCGTAGGACTGGAACACCATGGCGATGTCGCGCTGCGAGGGATGCAGGTTGTTGACCGCGCGGCCGTTGATCCGGATCTCGCCGCCGGTGATGGTCTCGAGCCCCGCGATGGTATTGAGCAATGTGGACTTGCCGCAGCCGGAGGGACCGACCAGCACCAGGAACCCGCCCTCCTCGACCGCGAGGTTGATGCCCTTCAGCACGTCGACCGTGCCGAAGCGCTTCTGCAGGTTGTCGATCTCGAGGAATGCCATGGTCCTACTCCATCAACCCTTCACGGCGCCGGCCATCAGGCCGCGCACGAAATAGCGGCCGGAGACGATGTAGACGATCAGCGTCGGCAGCGCCGCCAGGATCGCGCCGGCAAAATGCACGTTGTATTCCTTCACGCCGGTGGACGACGACACCAGGTTGTTGAGTGCGATGGTCACCGGCTGCGAGTCCACGTCCGAGAAGGACGCGCCAAACAGGAAATCGTTCCAGATATTCGTGAACTGCCAGATCACCGTCACCACGATGATGGGCCCGGAGCTCGGCAGCAGGATGCGCCAGAAGATGCGGAAGAAGCCGGCGCCGTCGATCTGCGCCGCCCGGATCAGCTCGGTCGGGAACGCATCGTAGTAGTTGCGGAAGAACAGGGTGGTGAAGCCGAGGCCGTAGACCACGTGCACCAGGACGAGGCCCGGCGTCGACCCGGCGAGGCCGATCAGGCCGAGGATGCGCGCCATCGGGATCAGCACGATCTGGAACGGAATGAAGCAGGCGAACAGCAGCAAGCCAAACACGAGGCCATCGCCGCGGAACTTCCACTTGGTCAGCACATAGCCGTTGAGCGCGCCGAGCAGGGTGGAGATCGCCACCGCGGGTATCACCATCAGCACCGAGTTGATGAAGTAGGGCTTGAGGCCGGTCGGCTGCACGCCGATCTGCGCCGTCGACCAGGCGCTGCGCCACGGGTCGAGGGTGAAGAGCTGAGGAAAGGCCATCATGTTGCCCTGGCGGATCTCGTCCAGCGGCTTCACCGAATTGACCAGCATCACGTAGAGCGGCAGCAGGTAATAGACTGCGAACACGATCAGGATGCTGTAGATCAGCGCGCGTACCAGCACGTTGGTGCGGACGGCGGTTTCTTGCGTCGCCCCATGCGTCCCGGTTGCCATCAGCGCTTGCCTCCCCGCAGCTCGCTGTAGAGATAGGGCACGATCACGCTCGCGATCATCATCAACATGATGACCGCCGACGAGGCGCCGATGCCCATCTCGTTGCGGGTGAAGGTGTAGGAGTACATGAAGGTTGCCGGCATCTCGGTCGCGCGGCCCGGGCCGCCGTTGGTCAGCGCGATCACCAGGTCGTACGACTTGATGGCGAGATGCGCCAGCACCACGAATACGGAAAGGAAGGCCGGGCGCAGGATCGGGATGATGATGCGGCGGTAAAGATTGAAGTTGGAGGCGCCGTCGATCTGCGCCGCCTTGACGATCTCGTTGTCGATGCCGCGCAAACCGGCGAGGAACATCGCCATCACGAAGCCGGAGGACTGCCAGATCGCAGCGATGACGATGCAATAGATCGCCATCTTGCCGTCCTTGATCCAGGTGAAGTGGAAGCTCTCCCAGCCCCACAGGTGCATGGTGTGCTCGAGCCCGATGCCGGGATCGAGGAACCACTTCCACGCCGTGCCGGTCACGATGAAGGACAGCGCCATCGGATAGAGATAGATCGGGCGCAGCGCGCCTTCGATGCGGATCTTCTGGTCGATCAGGATCGCGAGGAAGAGGCCGATCGCCGAGCACAGCAGGATGTAGAGCGAACCGAAGATCGCCAGGTTCTGCAGCGCAGTGATCCAGTTCCGGAAGCCCCACAGCTTCGTATAGTTCTCCCAGCCGACCCAGTTGAAGCTGGGCAGGATCTTGGAATCGGTGAAGGACAGGACGCCGGTGAAGATGATGAAGCCGTAGACCACGACCAGGATGACGGCAAAGCTCGGCGCCAGCACGATCTTGGGCAGAGCGCGCTGCAGCCATTCCATCGTGTGCGACGTCCGTCCGATCGGCGCGCGGTCGGCCGCGACCGGCATGCCCTGGGACACACTCATCCCGTCCTCCAAACCCACCCTGAAATGCCGGCTTTTGCTTCTGAAACGGCGGAGCCAGGTTGCCCCGGCTCCGCCAGCTCAGAGTTGCCGGTTCTCTATTGCTTCGCGCCTTCGACGGCCTTCGCAAGTTCCGCCGCGGCGGTCTTGGAATCCATCTCGCCGTTGAAGTGGGCGGTGATCACGTCGTAGGTCGCGACCTTGACCGCCGCCGGCGCGGCATGGCCGTGGGCCATCGAGCCGAACAGGGTGCCGTTCTTGCTCGCTTCGGCCAGATCCTTCATGCCCTGCTGGCCGCAAGCATCGAGCTCCGAGCCGTCGACGTCGGTGCGGGCCGGAACCGAGCCCTTCACCTTGTTGAAGGCGATCTGGAACGAGGGCGACATGATCGCGCTCGCCAGCTTCTCCTGCGCCGCGCGGCGGTCGTCGCCGACCTTGAACATGACGAACTGATCGGAGTTGAAGGTCACGTCGCCCTGGGTGCCCGGGAAGCGGAAGCACAGGAAGTCCTTGCCCGGCACCTTGCCGGCATTCAGGAACTCGCCCTTGGCCCAGTCGCCCATGAACTGCACCCCGGCCTCGCCCTTGATCACCATCGCCGAGGCGAGGTTCCAGTCGCGGCCCGAGAAGTTGTCGTCGACATAGGTGCGCAGCTTCGCCATGCGGTCGAACGCCTGCACCATGGTGTCGGAGTTGAGCGCCGACGAATCCAGGTCGATGAAGGCCTTCTTGTAGAACTCCGGACCGCCGGTCGACATCACAACCGCGTCGAAGATGGTCGCTTCCTGCCAAGGCTGGCCGCCATGGGCGACCGCGGTGTAGCCGGCCGCCTTGATCTTATCGAGCGCGGCGATCAGTTCGTCCCACGTGGTGGGCTGCTTCAGGCCGAGCTTGTCGAAGATCTCCTTGTTGGCCCAGACCCAGTTGGTCGAGTGCACGTTGACCGGAGCCGCGATCCACTTGCCGTCGTATTTGGAGAACGCCTGCAAAGCCGGCGGGACCACGGCGTCCCAGCCTTCCTTGGCGGCGAGGTCGTTGAGATCGGCGACCACGCCCTGCTTGGCCCAGTCGGTGATGTCGAAGCCCAGCATCTGTACGGCCGTCGGCGGATTGCCCGCGGTGACGCGTGCGCGCAGCGCCGTCATGGCCTGCTCGCCGCCGCCGCCGGCAACCGGCATATCCTGCCAGCCCACGCCCGCCTTCTCGAGGTCCTGCTTCAGCACGTTGAGCGCCGAAGCTTCACCGCCGGACGTCCACCAGTGCAGCACCTCCACCTCTTCCGCCGCGTAGGTCGCGGCCGAGAAGAGCGCAAGGCCGCCGACCAGCGCCGACGTCGCCATCAATTTCGAAAGCTTCATGTAAGTCCTCCCACTGTCTGCATAAAAGTTCGGTCGAATATCAGATCGCCCTTGCGCGCGTGTGCGCGCTCAAGAGAGCCACCGAGCTGACCTTGGCCCGGTGCGCATTGGTTAGGGATCCTGGTCTCCCAAGACCTGCATGGACGGTAGCCGCCGCCACGCCACACTGCAATGATACCAGTCATGCCCGCCGCTCCGTCCGGTCCGGGAGCGGGCCGCCGCAGCTTTCCCGTACCGCGAGATGAACGGCGCCGATGTGGTCCTCGGTGGTGTTGCGGCCGGTCTCGATCATCCTGAGGACGCTCTGGGCGGCGCGCTCGCCGAGGCCCATCACGTCGACCGCGATGGTGGTCAGCGGCGGATCGGCATGGACCGCCTCCTGGACGTCGTCGAACCCGATCACCGCAAAGCCGCGACCGGGCTCGATGCCCTTGCGGCGCAGGCCGAGACACACGCCGAAGGCCACGATGTCGTTGAAGCAGACGGCGCCGGTCGGCGGATGGCGCTGCGCCAAGGCCATCTCCAGCGCCTGCACCCCGCCATCGCGCGTGGGCGCGGCTGCGGCGGTGACGGCGGCGGCGGGATCGAGCCCGGCATCGGCCAGGGCGGTTCGGAATCCTTCCAGCCGCTCGGCGCGGACAACGGAATCGGCATAGCCGCCGAGGAAGGCGATGCGCCGGTGGCCCAGCTCGACCAAGCGCTCCACCGCCAGGCGCGCACCCAGCCGACTGTCCGGCCCGACCATGGGGATACGGCGGCCCTTGAGCCGGCGCATGGCGAGGACCACCGGCACCCCGGCTGCGACCAAACCGTCGAGCGCGTCGTCGGGCGTGCCGCGGGCGGCCGAGACGATGAGGCCGGCCACCCCCTGCTCGCGCATCAGCTTGATCACCTCGGCCTGGCGGACCGGGCTCTCGGCGGTGTTGGCGATGAAGGGGACGTATCCGGCGGCCTGGAAACTGCGTTCGATCCCAACCGCCAGCTCGGCACAGAACGGGTTGATCAGGTCATGGATGATCATGCCGACCATGTTGGAATGGGCCCGGCGCAGGTTGGCGGCGCCGCGGTTGTAGACGTAGCCGAGGTCGCGGATGGCGGCGTTGACGCGGTCGCGGGTCGACGGGCGGACGCTTTCGCTGGCCTTCAGCACCAGCGACACGGTCGACTTGGAGACGCCGGCGGCAGCGGCGATCTCGACAATGGTCACCCGATTTCTCGGGCTACCCGCGGCCATTCCATCCTCCCTAGGAATTGATTGTTTTTTGGAACGTTCTAGGAAGCGATGTCGAGCCTGTCAACGGTCATTTCGCGGTCGTCGAATGCCCTTTCCCTGGAGTAATCGCTTGGTACTACTGGGAAAAAGATAGGAACGGTGAGTCCCGGCGGAGTCAGGCCAATCTCCTCCCTTGGGATTAAATCATACACTTGAATGGAACGATCCAGGCAAATGAGGGGCCATCCCTCAAGCCCATTTATCAGCACTCATGAGCAAAAATGTCTGACAAAACACGTTTGAACGCGCATTCAGTGACAGAACGTTAACCACCATTCCGCAAAATGCGATCCATTCCTATATGCGCGGGACATGCCACGATGAAGCTGCGTCTGAGCATTGGTAGAGCGGTCAATCTGTTCGGATTGATCGTCATCCTGGGGTGCATTGCCATCCTCTGGACCGGCGTCGGCGCCCTTGGCCAGCTCAAGGTCAACGGCCCGATCTATCGCCAGATCGTGCTCGGCAAGGACCTCATCGCGGACATCCTGCCGCCGCCGGAATACGTCATCGAATCGTATCTCGAGACGACGCTGCTGCTGAATGATCCAGGCAGCTTGCAGCAGCATCGCGACCGGTTGAAGCAGCTTCACAAGGAATACAACGACCGTCACACCTATTGGCAGGAGCTGGAGGACTTCGACCCGGTCAACAAGCAGCTGATCGTCGAGGAATCCTATAAGCCGGTGACACGCTTCTGGGACGCGATCGAAAAGGTGTTCCTGCCCGCAATCGAGAAGGGCGACATGGACACCGCGCGCAAGGCTTATGCGGACATCGCCGCCGCCTATGCCGACCATCGCGCCGTCGTCGACAAGATGGTGGCCCGCGCGAACGAGGTGAACGCCGCGACCGAAGTCGCGGCAGCCGAGAGCGAGAGTTCCTTCACCCTCACCATCTGGTCCGTGGCCGTGGTCGTGTTCGTCACCGTGCTCGGTGGCGTGCTCGCGCTGGGCTACGGCGTGGTCCGCCCCGTCACCCGCATGACCGCCGTCATGAAGCAGCTCGCCGCCGGCCAGATGGACATCGTGATCCCCTCCGCCGGTCGCAAGGACGAGATCGGGTCGATGGCCGAAGCGGTCGACATCTTCCGCCGCCAGGGCATCGAGGCCGAACAGCTGCGCCAGCAGCAGGACGCCAACCGCCGCGCGTCGGAGGCCGAGAAGCAGGCCGCGCTGCTGGCGATGGCCGACACGGTGGAGCGCGAAACCCGCAAGGCGGTCGACGCCGTCTCGCACCTGACGCAGCAGATGTCGGGCGATGCCAGCCATATGGCAACGTCTGCCCACGCCGTCAGCGAGAACAGCCAGACCGTCGCGGCTGCCTCGACCCAGGCCTTGGCGAACGCGCAGACCGTCGCCTCCGCGTCCGAGCAATTGACCGCGTCGATCCGCGAGATTTCCTCGCAGGTGAATTCCGCGCGCAAAGTGACGCTCGACGCGGTGAAGTCCTCGAGCGAGGCGGAAGGCACCATCTCCGCGCTCTCGGACGCCGTGCGCAAGATCAACGCGGTCACGCAGCTCATCAACGACATCGCGAACCAGACCAACCTGCTGGCGCTGAACGCGACCATCGAGGCGGCGCGCGCCGGCGATGCCGGCAAGGGCTTCGCCGTCGTCGCCAACGAGGTGAAGTCGCTGGCCAACCAGACGGCGCGGGCGACCGAAGACATCACGCAGCAGATTTCGGAGATCCAGAGCGCCACCGATCAGGCCGTCGGCGCCGTGCGCACCATCACCAGCTCGATCCGCGAGGTCGAAGGCGTGTCATCCGCGATCGCCGCCGCGATCGAGGAGCAGAGCGCCACCACTGCGGAGATCACGCGCAACGTCACGCAGACCTCGCAAGCGGCGCAGGAAGTCGCCAGCCGCATCGCACGCGTCTCGGATGAAGCGGTGCAGACCGGCAGCCGGGCCAACGAAGTGCGCAAGCTGTCGGGCGACGTGGCGAGCGGCGTCGATCAGCTGCGCGACGTCCTCATCCGCACCGTGCGGTCCGCCGCGGCGTAACGCGGCGGCTGCGTCCAAATACATCCGCTGCGCGTAGCAATGGAGCGTGGGCCTTCATTACGAATTGTGATGTAGGGCCGCGTTTTATGGTAGAATTTGAATGGGGCTCATGGGAACATTGTCGTTATTGATTGGTTGGTTCCTTTGAGGTTCATGACATGGCGGGCAGTGCCAGCATCCTTATTATCGACGACGACGCGGCGGTCAGCCGGACCCTGTCACTGATCCTGACGCGCGCCGGCTACCAGGTCAGCACTGTCACCAGCGGGCGCAAGGGGCTGGAACTGCTGTTGCACGACGGCTTCGATCTGGTGCTGACCGATATCATCATGCCGGAACTGGACGGCATCGAGGCGATCCGCCGTATCCGCACCGACCATCCGGGCCTGCGCATCATCGCGATGTCGGGCGGCGGACAGATCGACAAAGCCGATTTCCTGCATATGGCGGAGGCTCTGGGTGCCGACCGCGTGCTGGAGAAGCCGGTGCGCAGCGAGCGGCTGCTGGAGCTGGTCGGCAGCGTGATGGCAAATCCGCCGCGAACGCTGCCGGCGCGCGGGTCCTAGGGCATTTTCCGCCGAAGTGGATGCCGGTTCGGCGCAGAAAATGCGACCAGCATAACGATCCTAGACTTCCTTCTTGAGCACCACCACGTTGCTGGCCGCAGGTCCGGTCGAGTTGGCGGGCTGCAGCAGCGTCGGCAAGCGATGGCGCTCCATCTTCGCATCTTCCTGGCGCAGCCGCAGCACCGTGCGCACCGCGATGTCGGCGATCGCGGCGATCGGCTGTGCCACGGTGGTGAGGCGCGGCGTCACCAGCTTTGCCAGGCTGATCGCATCGAAGCCGATGATCGACACGTCGTCGGGCACCTTCAGGTCCATGTCGGCGGCGGCGCGCAGCGCGCCGATCGCCTGCTGGTCGGAACTGGCGAAGATCGCGGTCGGACGATCCGGCCGCCCCAGGAGCCTGACCGCTGCGTCGTAGCCGCAGTCGTAGTCGAACCCCGTGATGATGGTGTCGCCGGCGAGATCGATGCGTTGCTCGCGATAGAGCGGCGCCGCCACTGAGCGATAGCCATCGTAGCGTTCGCGCGCGACGCTGAGGTGCCTAGGCCCGGCGATGCAGCCGATGCGGCGATGGCCCAGCGAAACGAGATGCTGCACCGCCGCCACCGCGCCGCCGCGATGATCGCTCGCCACTAGCGGATAGCCGCGGATCGGGCGATCGACCACCACCATCGGCACCTTGGCCTCGTGCGGCAATTGCCTAGTCTCTTCGCTCGGCACGATCAGCAGCCCGTCGACCTGGCGGCCGACCAGGACCTTGATGTATTCCGCCTCGGCCTTCGGATCGTCGTTGGAGTTGGCCAGCATCACGGTGTAGCCCATGCCGGCCGCCACTTGCTCGACCTGCTTGGCAAGCTCGCCGAAGAACGGGTTGGTCACGTCCGGCACAATGAGGCCGAGGGAGTGCGTGCGACTGCTCCGCAAGGCGCGCGCCAGCGCATTCGGGCGGTAGTCGAGCTCCGCCGCGGCGGCCAGCACGCGCTCGCGCAGTTGCGGTGACACCGCCGGATTGCCGTTGATCGCACGGGACGCGGTGCCTAGCGAGACGCCGGCCCGCTTCGCCACATCGCCGATGGAAGCCATGATTCAGTCCCCGCCCCAATCAGCGAGAGCCTAGTCCTGCGATGCCGCCTTGTCACGGAGATTGCCTTTCGCTGGCGAACTGTAGAATGCTTCCAAATCATTTGCGTTGGAAATCGGGCCATGAGCCAGGTGACAGTTTTCGGTGCGTCCTACAGCGTCTACGTGCGCATCGTGCGCCTGGTTCTGGAGGAGGCGCGCGTTCCGTATGAGCTGGTCGAGATCGATATCTTCGCCAAGGACAGCCTGCCTCCGGATTATGCCAGCCGGCATCCGTTCGGCCGCATTCCCGCGTTCGAGCATGCGGGCTTCCGGCTGTTCGAAACCGACGCGATCGCCGGCTACATCCTCGAGCGGTTCGGGGACGGCGGCCTGTTGCCCGCCGATGTCGCGCACCGCGCACGCATGCGCCAGATCATGCGCATCATGGACAACTACGCGTATCCGTGGCTGGTCTGGGGAATCTTTGTCGAGGAGATGGAGCGGGACCGCCTCGGTCAACTCAAGCTGGAGGAGCTGGAGCGCGCGAGCAAATGCCTCAAGGTGTTAAGCGACCTTGCGGCGGACGAGTACATGGCGGGCACGCAGCTGTCGCTGGCCGACCTGTGGGCGCTGCCGATGCTGGCCTATCTCGACTTGGCGCCGGCCGGGCACAAGCTGCTGCAAGAGGAGTCGAAGCTGTCGGCCTGGCTCGCGCGCATGCGGCTGCGCCCTGCGGCGATCGCGACGCGCTTTGCGGCCGAACAGAAACCGATATGATGACCGCATCCTGATCGCACAGGGGGAGTCTCGGCATGGCGACATGGGCGTATGAATTCCAGACGGCTCCAAGGGAGCCGGTCGAGCGTGGTGAACTCACTGCCAACAGCGAGGAGGAAGCGCGCCGCAAGCTGCGCGTCCTGCTGCGCGCGCCGCGTCTGCCGGCCGGCATCAAGCTGGTCAACCTGAGCGCGGAAAAGGAAGCCGCCGCCACCAAACGCTCCGCCAAGCTGCGCAGCCTGCTGCGCGTGATCGCCGCGCACTATGCCTGGCTCAAGGGCGAGGCGGAGGGCGAGCGCGCCAACCTCAGCCGTCAGAACCTCGCCGGCCTCAACCTGCACGATGCCAATCTCAGCAACGCCGAGATGAGAGAGGCCGACCTGTCCGGCTGCGAACTTCAGCGCGCGAATTTGCGGCGCGCCAACCTGGCCGGCGCCAACCTGCAGGATGCCAAACTCGCCAAGGCCGACCTGAGCGAGGCGGACTTGAGCGATGCCGATCTCCGCAACGCCGATCTGCGCGGCGCGGACCTCAACGGTGCCGACCTGTGGCGCGCCAACCTGATCGGTGTCTGCATCACGCCGGAAGCCTTGCACAAGGCGCTGCAGTGCCGCAAGAAATAGCGCGCCGCCGCAATGGCGTGCTAGACTGCGATCGCGAATTCGCGGCCGAGGGCCAGGTGCGAACATGCGCGTCCGACCGATCGGATCAGAAAAGCGTGGTGCCGCATCTCCGCGGCGCAGACTGGCCGTGCTTCTGATACCAGCCTTGATCGTCGGCGGCTGCGCGTCGGACAAACTGCCCCCGATGGATACGCGAGCTTCTGCCGCATACCAAGCCGATCTCGACTCCTGCCGCTCTGCGGTGGCTGCCGCGCGCACCGCCAACACGGCGGAAGGCTTCTTCACCGGCGCGCTGATCGGCGCGGCTCATGGCGCGGTGGCCGGAGCCCATAGTGGCGACGCCGATGTCGGCGCGATCGTCGGTGCGAGCGTGGGCGCGGTCGTTGGCTTCTTCCAAGGCCTGCGCTGGTCGCGCGGCGCCTCGATGTCGGCCTGCATGCAATCCAGGGGTTATCGCCGCATCTAGGCTTGCGGCGGGGGACTTAGCGTCAGCTCGTACCCGATGGCTGCAGCGCCGGCAACCGCGATCAACGCTGTCGCCGCGAGGATAAGCTGCCGATAGCCGGCGCTGCCGATCGATGCAGCCATTCCGGCTTTCACCGCGGTGTTGGCGAGCGCCGCGATGACGATGGCGATGGTGGCGACGAGGATTGCGCCGCCGCGCGCGTGCTGCGCCATCGACAAGCTGATGGCATCGACGTCGGTCAAGCCCGCCAGCGCCGCGACGACATAGAGTCCACCCGGCAGATCCAGATCGCCGACGATCTTGACCACCAGCAGGATGACGGCAAAGAGCAGCCCGAACTTCGTCGCCTGGGTCAGCGTGAAGGGCGTGCTGACCGCGATCTCTCCTGGCTTGCTGCTGCCGGCGTCGGTGCGCCGACGCCAAAGGAGGACGCCCGCACTGGCAAGGCATGCCAGGCCCATCGCGGTCATCGGCACGGCGAGGTCGCGTAACAGGGCGGGATAGACCGCGAACGAGATCACCATCACGCGGAAGAACATCACCGCCCAGGCGAGCAGGGTCCCGGTCGCCAGCATCTGGGCCGCCTGCGCATCATCGCTTTCCTTGCTCTGGCGCGAGAAGGCGAGCGTCGCCGCGGTCGACGACACCAGCCCGCCAGTGAGGCCGGTGATGACGGTGCCGCGGCCCGGCCCGAGCCAGCGGGTGGCGACATAGCCGATCATGGAAAGCCCGGAGATCATCACCACCAGCAGCCACAGCTTGCGCGGATTGAGCGCGCCCCACGGGTCCACCGTGTAGTCCGGCAGCAACGGCAGGATGATGAAGCTCGCGATCAGCAGCCGCAGGCCGGCGAACAGGTCGTCCCAGCCGATCTTGTCGATCAGGCCGTGCAGCGGCTGCTTGTAGGCGAGCAGCGCCGCGACCACGATGCCGAGGCACACGGCGAGCGCCGGCTGGCCCAAGGTCGCCAGGCCCGCCAACATGGTCACCACGATCGCGGCCAGCTCGGTGATGAGGCCGATCGGCCCCTTGCGCTCGTCCGCATCGATCAGGAAGCCCGCGACGACCGTGATGCCGCCAAGCGCCACGATGGCCAGCAAGGGCCAGATCGTGTCGAACCGGTCGGACAGGTATCCGCCGACCGCCCCCAATATCGCCAACAAGACAAAGGTGCGGATGCCGCCGACCGTCACTTCGGTGTCGCGCCGCTTCTCGCGCTCGATGCCGATCAACACGCCAATCAGGATGGCGATGGCGAAGTTCTGGATGGCGGCAAGGTCGAGATCGATGATCATGTGCGGGATACCCCCTGCGGCGACAGCGCAGCACCTTGGCTGCCACCGAGCTCGACCGCGGCGGCGGCCAGCACCAGGATTGTACCGATCGTCTCGCGCAGGCCAAAGGGCTGATCGGCCCACAGCGCGGCCGAGCCGACGCCGAAGCACACCTCGGCCATGAAAATCAGGGTCATCCGCGCCGGCGACATGATGCGCCCCGCCCACATCGACACCACCCAGACCGGCAGGATGAAGCCGATGCCGGTCACCAGAACCCATGGGCTCGCCGACGCGAGCACGGCCAAGCTGGGCGGTGGTGCGGATTCCAGCAACACGACGATGGCGATCCCGCCGACCAGCGCGCCGAGCGCCACGGCACCGGATTGGATGCCAGGCCCGACCGCGCGGTGCCGGAGCACGAACAGCAGCCCGATCGACCACAGGATGCCGGAGAGCAGCGCCAGCACGTCACCGACATTGAGCGAGAGCTGCAGATCGAGCCCGATGCCGAAGATGGCGATCAGGCCCGCGCCGCCGAGAATGAGCGCGCTCGCGCGGCGCAGCGTCAGCGGCTGGCGCAGCGCGAACACCTCCAGCAAAGTTCCCCAGACCGGCGCCATGTAGAAAAGCAGGATCGCGCGCGAGACCTGCGTGGTGGTGAGGCTCGCCGTGTAGAAGGCGTAATCGACGCCGATGAAGGCCGCGATCCAGATCAGACCGAGCTGGTCGCGCCGTGCCAGCCCGCGCGCCTTCAGCAGTGCCGGCAGCAGCGGAACGGCGGCGACGGTGACGACCGCCAGCGTGATCCACAACCCGATCACCCCCTGATGCTCGATCACGCGCAGCGGGATCCAGGTCACTCCGGACAGGATCGCCCCCACCAGCAGCCCGGCCGTGACGAGGAAAGGTCGAGTTTGGGACGGCAAGCCTGATACCCGGTGCGCAGGGATTGGGCCGGCATCGTCGCGGTGGCGACGGCTCGCGTCAATAGCCGCCGGTTATACCGAGCGGCGCAGAAATCATGGATCGCCGCCCACGGCGTGATTGCCGCTTGGCCTTTGCCGGGCAACAATCAACAGATCGAGGGAGGAGCATGACCCAGCGCACACAAGTGGCGATCATCGGATCGGGTCCGGCGGGCCTGCTGCTTGGCCAACTGCTCCACAGAGCCGGCATCGACACCGTCATCCTCGAGCGCCAGACTCGCGAGCACGTCCTCGGCCGCATCCGCGCCGGCGTGCTGGAGCAAGGCACCGTGGCGCTGATCGACGAGGCCGGCTGCGGCGCGCGCCTGCATCGCGAAGGGCTCATCCATCACGGCATCGAGCTCAGCATCCGCGGCGCGCGCCATCGCATCGATTTCCAGGAGCTGATCGGCAGGAGCGTCACGGTCTATGGCCAGACCGAGGTGACGCGCGACCTGATGGACGCGCGCCTGGTCGCCGGTGCGCCGACAGTGTTCGAAACCCAGACCGTCATGCCGAGCGGATACGATGGCGCGCATCCGATGGTGCGCTATACCGTCAACGGCGAAGCCAAGGAGATGGCGTGCGATTTCGTCGCCGGCTGCGACGGCTTTCACGGCGTCAGCCGACAGAGCGTGCCCGAGAGCGCGCTCACGATCTTCGAGCGGGTCTATCCGTTCGGCTGGCTCGGCCTGCTGGCGGAGGTACCGCCGGTCGCACCGGAGCTGATCTACGTCAATCACGAGCGCGGCTTTGCGCTGTGCTCCATGCGCTCGCACACGCGCAGCCGCTACTACCTCCAGTGCGATGCGTCGGAGCAGGTCGAGAATTGGCCGGACAAGAAGTTCTGGGACGAGCTGCGCTGCCGCCTGGACCAGGACGCGGCGGCACACCTCGTCACGGCCCCATCGATCGAGAAGAGCATCGCACCGCTGCGCAGCTTCGTCGCCGAGCCGATGCGCTTCGGCCGGCTGTTCCTGGCGGGCGATGCCGCGCACATCGTGCCGCCGACGGGCGCGAAGGGCCTGAACCTCGCCGCCAGCGACGTGCACTACCTGGCCGAAGCGTTGATCGATCACTACCGCGGCGGCTCCGACACCGGGCTCGACCACTATTCGGCGCGAGCGCTGTCGCGGGTGTGGAAGGCCGAGCGCTTTTCCTGGTGGATGACCTCTTTGCTCCACCGCTTCCCCGACACCGGGGCGTTCGGCCAGCGCATCCAGCTGGCGGAGCTCGACTACCTGGTCGGCTCGCGCGCCGCCTCGACCGCGCTGGCGGAAAACTATGTCGGGCTACCTTTCTAGGTGAGATTATAATTGTCTAGTTATGTCTGCCCGCTGATTGTTCACTATACATAACCAAATCCCCTAGTATCCTGAAGCCTGGACCGGGCCGACAGACGCCCGGCACGGCGGGAGGAAGGATCTCATGAAACTGTCCAGACGCACCCTGATCGGCATGAGCGTGGCGGCGGTGGCCGCTCCGACGCTGCTTCGCATGCGTTCTGCTAGAGCAGCCGAGGTGACGCTGAGGCTGCATCACTTCCTGCCGCCCAAGGCCAACGCCCACGCGAAGCTGCTCGATCCATGGGCCAAGAAGGTCGGCGAGCTGTCGGGCGGCAAGGTCGAGATCCAGATCTTCCCGGCCATGCAGCTCGGCGGCAAGCCGCCGGAGCTGTACGACCAGGCCAAGGACGGCGTCGTCGACATCGTCTGGACCCTGCCCGGCTACACGCCCGGCCGCTTCCCACGCACCGAGGTGTTCGAGCTGCCCTTCATCGCCTCGCACCGCGGCATCGTGAATGCCCAGGCCTCGCAGGACTACGCGGACGCGCATCTCGGCGAGGAGACCGGCGATGTGAAGGTGCTGGCCTTCTGGTCGCACGATCACGGCGTGATCCATTGCCGCAACAAGATCGAGACCCTGGCCGACCTGCAGGGCCAGAAGCTCCGCTTCCCGACGCGTCTCGCCGGCGAAGCGCTGAAAGCGGTGGGCGTCGCCGCCATCGGCATGCCGGTGCCGCAGGTGCCGGAAAGCCTGGCGCAGGGCGTGATCGACGGCGCGGTGGTGCCTTGGGAGGTCGTGCCGGCAATCAAGCTGCACGAGCTGGTGAAGTTCCACACGGAGATCCCCGGCACGCCGACTTTCTATACCGCGACCTTCTTCATCGTCATGAACAAGGCGAAATACGAAGGCCTGCCGGAGGATGCGCGCAAGGTCCTCGACGAGACCACCGGCATGCCGCTAGCGACCGAAGCCGGCAAGGTGTGGGACCAGGCCGGCGCAGACGTCCGCAAGATGGTCGAGGGCAAGGGCAACACCATCCTCACACTGAGCGAGACCGACAAGGCCGCTTGGATGTCGGCATCCGCGAACGTGACCGAGGCTTGGGTCGCGGAGATGAAGCGCAAGAACATCGACGCGCCTGCCCTGATCGACTCGGCCAAGGGCCTGCTTGCCAAATACGAGAGCGCCTGACAGCGTTTCCGCACCTCTTCACCGACAACGGCCATCCGTTGAAAGAACTCAACGCGCTCCTCCTCCCCCAACATGGGGGAGGATCGAGGCGGGGGAAGCGAGCGAAGACTATCTCGCACCGAAGCGCGGCTTCCCCCTCCCTAACCTCCCCCATGTTGTGGGAGGGGTTTCTCAGTGCGCATTCTTCAGATGCGACTACCCTTCGGCGCCAACGAGAAGGCGGTTCAGCCGGAGCGTTCTATGGCGTGATCCGCCGCCAGCATGGATGACGCCGTCGCGACCCAGACTCCGGAGCCGCCACGCGTGCCGCGCCTGATCGCGCTGGCGGCGAAGACGCTCGCCGTGGTCGGTGGCGCGATCGCGCTGGCCGTTGCGGCGATCGTGGTGGTGAGTGTCTTGCGGCGCTGGTTGTTCTCCCAGCCCATCCCGGGCGACTTCGAGTTGGCGCAGATCGGCACCGCGGTCGCGGTGTTCGCCTTTCTGCCCTACTGCCAGGTGGTGCGAGGCAACATCGTGGTCGACACGTTTACCACCGGCCTTTCACCGCGGATGCGGGCTCGCATCGACGCGCTGTGGGACTTGGTCTATGGCGCCGCCATGGCCTTCGTCGCGATCTGCCTGACCCGCGGCACGCTGGACACCTTCGCCTCGCACGAGGTCTCGATGGTGCTGCGCATCCCGGTCTGGCCGGGAGTCGCGTTCGGCGCGCTCACCTGCGCGTTCCTCGCCATCGTGTCGCTGGCGACGGCGCTCGGCCTGTTGCGGAGCAAGGCATGAGCGGCACCTGGATCGCGCTCATCGGCTTCGGTGGCATGCTGGCGTTGATCGCGCTGCGGTTGCATGTCGGCATCGCGATGTTCGTGACCGGCTGCCTCGGCTACATGTACCTGTCGAGCGGCCATGCGCTGTTCGCGTTCCTCAAGACCAATTCCTACAACCTGTTCGCCAGCTATACGCTGTCGGTGATCCCGCTGTTCATCCTGATGGGCGCGCTGGCCGAGCAGTCCGGTCTGTCGAGCGCCCTGTTCCGTGCCGCCGCTGCCTTCATGGGCCAGGTGCGCGGCGGGCTCGCGATGGCGGTGATCGTCGCTTGCACCGCATTCGGCGCGATCTGCGGCTCGTCGGTCGCCACCACCGCCACTTTTGGCCGCGCGGCCCTGCCGGAGCTGCTGCGCCACAAATACGACGGCGGCTTCGCCACTGGCACGATCGCGGTGGGCGGCACGCTTGGCATCCTGATCCCGCCGTCGGTGATCCTGGTCATCTACGCCATCACGGTGGAGCAGAATATCAGCCACCTGTTCATGGCGGCGTTCATCCCCGGGCTGCTGGCAACTTTGTTCTACCTGGTCACCATCTTCCTGGTGACGCGCCGCAAACCCGACATTGCTCCGCGTCACGAACCTGCGGCGCCGGGCGAGCGCTGGAAGCACGCCAAGGCGGTGTGGCCGGTGCTGCTGGTTGCCGTGTTGGTCATCGGCGGCATCTATGGCGGCGTCTTCAGTCCGACCGAAGGCGCGGCGGTCGGTACCATCGCGCTGCTGCTAATCGGCCTCGCGCAGCGCTCGCTCGGCTGGGCTGCGCTCAAGACCAGCATCCTCAACACCGCCAGCACCACGGCGATGATCTTCGTGATCCTGATGGGCTCGGAGATCTTCAACGCCTTCCTGGCGCTGTCGCAGATGCCGATGCAGGCGGCGGAGTTCATCACCTCGCTCGGCCTGCCGCCGTACGGCGTGCTGGCGGCGATCCTCGCGCTCTACATCCTGCTGGGCGCGGTGATGGACGAACTGGCGATGATCCTGCTGACCCTGCCGGTGTTCTTCCCGATCGTCTCGGCGCTGGATTTCGGCATGCAGCCGGACGATCTCGCGATCTGGTTCGGCATCCTGCTGCTGATCGTGGTTGGCATCGGCCTGACCGCGCCGCCGATCGGGCTCAACGTCTTCGTCATCAGCGCCATCGCCAAGACCGTGCCGATCGCGCGCACCTATCGCGGCGTGCTGCCCTTCATCGCTGCCGACGTCGTGCGGCTGGTTCTGGTGCTGCTGTTTCCAAGCCTCGCGCTGTTCCTCGTACATTTGCTGGCGTGACCTCGCGCTTCTTCGCCGCTTCGCGGATGGTCTGCATCAGCATGACGGCGGGCAGGCTGGGCGGCGCGTCGGCGCGGGTGGTGAGGCCGACCGGCCCCGTCGTCGCCTCGGTCTCCACCGGCAGCTCGGCCAGCACGCCGTCCGCCAGGTCGTCGAAAATGACGCCGCGCGAGATGACCCAGACCGCGTCGTTCATGCGCGTGTAGCGGCGACCGAACGCCATCGATACGGTCTCGATCTGGTCGGGGATGCTGGCGATGCCGTGCGTGATGAGGAAGCGGTCGGCCATCGGGCGGATGATCGAGCCCTCGGTTGGCATCAGCACGGTGTAGCGCGCGATCCGGCCGAGCTCGAACGGCTTTTCCTGCAGCAGCGGGTGGTCCGGCCGCACCACGAACGCGATGCGCTCCGAATAGAGATGCTCGAAGCTGAGGCCGGTCATCAGCTCCGGGTCGGCGAGGCGCCCCACCACCAGGTCGAGATCGCCGGTGCGCAGCTGCGACAGCAGCACGGAATTGTCGCCGGTCACCACCCGCACCACCGTGCCGGTGTTCTCCTGCTTGAACAGGCTGACCGCCAGCGGCATCACGCGCGTCGAGACCGTCGGCAGCGCGCCGACCTTGATCGCCATGCCGCCCTTGGTGCGCGCCTGGGTGATGGAATCGATGCCTTGGCGCAGCGCCGTGACGCTGGCGCCGGCATAGCGCAGGAACACCTCGCCGAAGCGCGTCAGCGCGACGCCGCGGCCGCGCCGCTCGAACAAGGCGACGCCGAGCAGCCCCTCCAGCTCGCGGATGGTCTTGGACACCGCCGGCTGCGTGACCGACAAGGCGGCCGCCGCCTTGACCACGCTGCGCTGGCGCGCGATCTCCAGGAAGCACTGGAGGTGGCGGTATTTCACCCTCTGATCGAGCGCCATGAGCTCCCCCGACCCATATCCAAACGATTATGCTGCCCTCATAAATCGTTACTATACATAACCAACCGTCGCGGCCAAGATCGCCCCATGCCCTTCGGTCTCTACAATCACCAAGTGCTTCATTTCAGGGACGAAAATCCTGGCAAGGACCGCACGTTCGTGTTCGTGAACGCGCTCGGCACCGACCTTCGGATCTGGGACGAGGTGGTCGCGGACTATGCCGGCAACTTCCGCATCCTGCGCTATGACCTGCGCGGCCAGGGGTTGTCGGATGCGCCGCCCGCGCCCTACTCCATCGACGATCATGTCGCCGATCTCGCCGCTTTGCTGGAAGGCCGCGAAATCCATGGTGCAATCGTCGTCGGCATGTCGGTCGGCGGCATGATCGCCCTCGCCTTGGCCGCCGCGCACCCGGAGCTGGTGCGCCTGCTGGTGCTGTGCGACACCGCCCACAGGATCGGAACGCCGGAGCTGTGGAGCGCGCGCATCGAAGCGGTGCGCGCCAACGGCCTGGCATCGATCGCCGATGCCGTTCTCGAACGCTGGCTTTCCATCGAGTTCAGGCATGCGCACCCGGCCGACCTCGCCGGCTATCGCAATATGCTGACCCGCAACCCGGCAGAGGGCTACATCGGCACCTGCGCGACGTTGCGCGACACCGACCTGACATCGGTGGCCGCTGAGGTGACGCAGTCAACCTTGTGCCTGGTGGGAGAAGCGGACCAGGCTACGCCGCCTGCGTTGGTCGAATCGCTGAGCGCGCTCATTCCGAACGCCACCTACAAGACGATTCCCAATGGGGGCCATCTGCCATGCATCGAGCAGCCGGGATCGCTGTCCTTGCGAATCGAATCCTTTGTCAGGAGAAACTGGAGTGCCTAGCCAATCGAAGCACGGGCTGTTCGCGCAAGGCATGGAGACCCGCCGCGCCGTCCTGGGCGATGCGCATGTCGATGGCGCCGAAGCCAGCCAGACCGCGTTCGACGCGCCGTTCCAGGCCCTGATCACCGAGGGCGCCTGGGGCTCGGTGTGGTCGCGCCCGCATTGGACCAAGCGTGAGCGCTCGATGGTGACGATCGCGCTGCTGGCCGCGCTCGGCCACGACGAGGAGCTGGCGATGCATGTGCGCGCCACCCGCAACACCAGGGCGACAGAGGAAGACCTGCGCGAGGCGATGATGCATGTCGCGATCTACGCCGGCGTGCCGGCCGCCAACCACGCCATCAAGATCATCAAGCAGACCTATGCCGAGATGGCGAAGAAGCCGCGAAAGAAAGCCAAATGAACGAGCCGGCCGAGTATCTACCGCGCGACCGCAGCTGGCATCCGGCCGCGGTTCCCTCGGCCTACCGGTCGACGACCTATCGCTCGCCGCGCCGGCCGCTGGTGCCGATCCCGCAATCGATCGGCGAGCTGAGCAGCCCGGTGTTCGGCGACTCAGCCCTCGACCCGCTGGACAACGACCTGATCCGCAACTATGCGACCACCGGCGATGCGATCGGCGAGCGCATCATCGTGCATGGCCGCGTGCTGGACGAGAACGCGCGGCCTGTGCCCGGCGCGCTGATCGAGATCTGGCAGGCCAATGCCGGCGGCAAATACCGCCACGGCAACGACAAATACATGGCCGCGCTCGATCCCAATTTCGGCGGCGGCGGACGCGTCGTCAGCGACGCGGAGGGCAGCTACTCGTTCCGCACCGTCCGGCCAGGGCCGTATCCGTTCCCCAATGACGGCTGCGCCTGGCGGCCGGCGCACATCCACCTGTCGCTGTTCGGCCATGCCTTCGTGCAGAGGCTGGTGACCCAGCTCTATTTCGAGGGCGATCCGTTGATCTGGCGCTGCGTCATCGTCAACACCATCAAGGATCCGAAGGCGATCGACAGCCTGGTCGCCAAGCTCGACATGGACCAGATGCAGGCCTTCGACTGCCTCGCCTACCGCTTCGACATCGTGCTGCGCGGCCGCAAGGCGACGCCGTTCGAGGGCGCGTGACATGGCGCTCAAGGAAACGCCGTCGCAGACCGCCGGGCCCTTTGTCCACATCGGGACCATGCCGGCGGTCGCCGGGCTGACGACGAAGCATGTTGGTCCGGGCAACATCCTGGCGCGCGACGGCACGCTCGGCGAGCGTATCTGCATCGAAGGCCTGATCCATGACGGCGCCGGCGCGCTGGTGAAGGATGCGCTGGTGGAGCTATGGCAGGCCAACGCCAACGGCCAATACGGCTCCAACGATTTCACTGGCTTCGGCCGCGCCGCCGCCGACTTCGAGACCGGCCTCATCTGGTTCGACACCGTCAAGCCCGGCGCGACGCCCTTCGCCGACGGCCGGATGCAGGCGCCGCATGTCACGCTTTCGATCTTCGCGCGCGGCATCAACATCCACCTGCAGACCCGCCTCTATTTCTCCGACGAGGCAGAGGCCAACGCCGCCGATCCGGTGCTGCAGCTGGTTGGAGCGCCCGATCTCGTCACGGGCCTGATCGCCAAGCGGGATCCCAGCCGCCCGCTTTACCGCTTCGACATCCATCTGCAAGGGGACCGCGAGACGGTCTTCTTCGACTTCTAGAAAGCGGATAGAGTGCCGGGATGAGCGTATCGGTCTTCGATCATCCCTGGCTCTCCGCCCTGCTCGGCGACGCCGAGATCGCGCGGCATTTCACCGTGGAGGCCGAGCTGCGCGCAATGCTGGAGTTCGAGGTCGCCCTTGCCATGGCGGAGGCGGAGCTCGGCTTCATCCCGACCGACGCGGCGCACGCGATCGCCAAGACGGCCCTAAGCTTCCAGCCCGATCTCACCGCGCTGGCCACCGGCGTCGCGCGCGATGGCATGGTGGTGCCGGACTGGGTGCGCCAGCTGCGCGAAGCCGTTGGAGCGCAGGGCGAGCACGTCCATTTCGGATCGACCAGCCAGGACGTGCTCGATACCAGCCTGATCCTGCGCCTGCGTCCGGTGCTCGAGATCTTGGCGGCGCGGCTCAACGCCTTCGACAGCCGCCTCGCTACCATGGCTGCCGATCACGGCGCCATCCCGGCGATGGCGCGCACGCGGATGCAGCGCGCCTTGCCGATCACCTGGGCAGACAGGATCGCCGCGTGGCGCGCCCCGCTCGCGCGGCACCAGAAGCGCCTGCAGGACCTGAAGCCGCGCCTGCTGGTGGTGCAGTTCGGCGGGCCGGTCGGAACCCTGGACAAGTTCGGCGACAAGGGGCCGTCGGTCGCCGCTGCCCTCGCCAGCCGCCTCGACCTCGCGGTCCCGGCCATTGCCTGGCATAGCGCACGCGACGTGCTGCCCGAGTTCGCCGGCTGGCTGTCGCTGGTGACCGGCTCGCTGGGCAAGATCGGCCAGGACATCGCGCTACTGGCGCAGAACGAGATCGCCGACGTGACGGTGACCGGCGCCGGGCAATCCTCCGCCATGCATCACAAGCAGAACCCAGTGCTGGCCGAGACGCTGGTCACCCTCGCCCGCTTCAATGCCACGCAGGTCGCCGGCATGCATCACGCCCTGGTGCACGAGCAGGAACGATCGGGCGCCGCCTGGACGCTGGAGTGGATGCTATTGCCCCCGATGGTGTTGACGACCGGGGCGGCGTTGACGCGCGGCCTCTCGCTGCTCGACGCCCTCCGCATCAACGACAAGCACTAGGCCAAGCGCAACCCGCCGAACGGCACGATCTTGTTGTCGGCATCGTGGCCGATGTCGGCACGGCCGAGATAGGGAATGCCGGCCTTCTTGCACCAGTGCTGGACAACCGCGACCTCGTCCTGGCCGAACGGAGGGTCGTTGTCGGGGACGGCGCTGCAGCGGCCGAGCCGGATGCCGGCGACGCGCTGGACCGCCGGGTTGCTGGTGATGTGGAACAGCGACCGGTCGATCCGGTACATGTATTCCGACACTTCCTCGAGCATCAGCACATGGCCGGCCAGGTCCGGTTGAAGCGGCGTGCCCACAAGCTGGCTGAAGGTCATCAAGTTGAACGCCGCCACCTCGCCGGACGAGGCCACCGTCGGCTCCAGCGCCTCGGGAGATTGTGCCGAGAGGTAGGCCAGCGCGCGCGTCAGGGCGGCCTCCCCGCCGGTGCGGGTGATGTCGGCCGGCATCGGACCGTGCACCACCGACCCGAACCCCTGGGCATAGAGCCCGGCCAGCATGGCCCCCGCATCGCTGTAACCGAGATAGGTCTTGGTCCGCGCCGCCTCGGTCAGCTTGCCGAGCACATCCTCGGCGATGCGGCCGGAGCCGTAGCCGCCGCGGCCGAACCACAGCGCGTCGAACGTGGCATCGTTGGCGATCTCGATAAAGGCGGCGGCTCGCTCGGCGTCGGTGCCGGCGAAGTGCCCCGCCGAGAGGAAGCATTGCGGATGGAAATGGAGCTCGACCAAGGGGAATTGCGCGGCGGCCAGCGCCTTCACCCGGTCCGCCATCGCAGGCTCCAGGCGCGACGACGGCGCGACGATTCCGACCTTAATCCTCTGCGTCATTCACTCCCCATTTACCCCTGGTCTGCTAGCCATTTACCACCACGCCAACCTGTGCGATCAACACACATGACTTCGGGGCCGAATCAGGGGCGACCTTATTTCTTCTGCGGCATCGGCGGTAGCGGAATGTTGCCGCTGGCCCTGATCCTGCGGGCCAGGGGCTTCCAGGTGGAGGGCTCCGACCGGTCGCTGGACCAGGGAAGGCTGGCGCAGAAGTTCAGGTTCCTGCGCGATCGCGGCATTGGCCTTCATCCGCAGGACGGCAGCGGCATTACCCGCCCCGAGCAGATCCTGGTGACTTCCGCCGCAGTCGAGGAGACTGTGCCCGACGTGCAGTCCGCCCGGCGCTTGGGTGTGCCGGTGATGCGCCGGGCCGAGTTGCTGGCCCAGCTGTTCAACGCCGCGCCGCAGAGCATCGCGGTCGGCGGCACCAGCGGCAAATCCACCACCACCGGCATGATCGGCTGGATCCTGCAGGATGCGGGCCGCCATCCGACCATCATGAACGGCGCCATCATGAAGAACTTCATCACGCCGGAGATTCCGTTCGCCGGCGCGGTGGTGGGCAGCGGCGATGCCTTCATCAGCGAGGTCGACGAGAGCGACGGTTCGATCGCGCTGTTCAATCCCCGGATCGCCGTGCTCAACAACATCTCGCTCGATCACAAGTCAATGGAGGAGCTGCGCAGCCTGTTCGGCGATTTCGTGCGCAAGGCCGAGGTCGCGGTGCTCAATCTCGACAACGAGGAGACCAAGGCGCTCGCCGCGACCTTGAAAGCGCCGGTGACCTACAGTCTCGTCGATCCAGCAGCGGATCTGTTCGCCCACGATCTCACGCCCTCGCTGCAGGGCATCGACTTCCAGGTGACCGAGCGCGCGACCGGCGCCAAGGCCGCGGTGCATCTGCAGGCGCCCGGCGCGCACAATGTCTCCAACGCCCTCGCGGCCCTATGCGCGGCGCGTGCTTGCGGATTGCCGCTGCAACAGTCGGCCGAGGGATTGAGCGGCTTCAGCGGCATCAAGCGCCGCTTCGAGCGGATCGGCGCGGCCAACGGCGTCACCGTCATCGACGACTTCGCGCACAACCCGGACAAGATCGCCGCGACGCTCGAGACCCTGCACGCCTTCCCGGGCCGCCTGCTGGTGATGTTCCAGCCGCACGGCTTCCGCCCGCTGACCCACATGAGGAACGAGCTGATCGCCTGCTTCGCCGACGGCATGAACCCAGGCGACGTGCTGGTGATGCCGGAGCCGGTCTATTACGGCGGCACCACCGAGCGGAAGGTCACCAGCGGGGACATCGTCGGCGGCGTGCAGGCGCGCGGCCGCGACGCCTTCGCCTTTCCCGACCGTGCCGCCTGCGGCGACCACATCATCACCCTCGCCCGCCCCGGTGACCGCATCGTCATCATGGGCGCCCGCGATGACACCTTGCCGGAATTCGCTGCGGAACTGCTGAAGCGGCTGAGCTAAGAGGTGCGCGACGAGCCCCTTCCCCCCTTGTGGGGAAGGTCGGGATGGGGGTGCCGCCGCACGATCGAAGATGATAGGCGACGATGTGCTTCGTCTTACGAAGCGGAATATCTACGGTCCACGCGAGGGGTTCGTGCGGCGGCACCCCCCATCCAGCTGCGCCTAAGCTCGCTGACGCTCGCTAAGGCTCCGCATCCTTCCCCCACAAGGGGGGAAGGGATTCGATCGGCGCGTCACCAGCAGGTGAAGCCGCCGTCGGCCTGCACCGTCGCGCCGGTCATCAGGCTGGCGGCGTCGCTGGCAAGGAAATGCACCACCGAGGCGATCTCGTGCGGCTGGCCCAGCCGGTTCATCGGCGTGTCGCGCAGCCAGTCCTTCATCATCTCCTTGACGCCCGGCACGGAATGGACCATCGGCGTCTCGATGTAGGTCGGCGCAACCGCGTTGACCCGCACGCCGCGTTCGGCCCATTCGGCCGCCAGCGACGCGGTCAGGTGATGCACCGCCGCCTTGGAGGCGTTGTAGTAGGCCTGCTTCTGCGGGCGGTTCACGATGTAGCCGGACATAGAGCCGATGTTGACGATCGAACCCTTGCGCGCCTTCAGCATGTGCTTGCCGAAGGCGCGGCAGCACCAGAACACGCCGTTGTAGTTGACGTCGTTGACGTTGAGCCACAGCTCGTCGCTGACCTCTTCGCCCGCCGTCCCGCTGCGTGCGATGCCGGCGTTGTTGACCAGGATGTCTACGTGGCCGTGCTTGGCCACCAGCTTGTCGGCGACCTCGGTCACCTGCTTGGAATTGGTGACATCCATCTGGACGGTCTCGGCATGGAATCCCAGCTTGCGCAGGTCCGCCTGGCCGCTGGCGGCAACCGCCGGATCGACGTCGGCGATCACCACGGTGGCGCCCGCCTCAGCCAGCGCGGTGCTGCAGGCGAGGCCGATGGCGCGGCCGCCGCCGGTGACCACCGCAACCTTGCCGTCCAGTTTCAGTTTCTCCAGATACATCGAACCTACTCCCCCTGATCAGCCTGGCATCTCGATCTGCACCTTGACCGAGCCGGTCGGCGGCTTGGTGGCGAACTCGAAGGCGCGGATGCTGTCCTCGAATCCGAAGGTCTTGGTGATGAGCGGCGACACGTCGACGTCGCCGGAGCCCATCATGGCGACGCAGCGCGGGAAGACATGGGCATAGCGGAAGATGTGCTCGACCCGCGCCTCCTTGACCGCGGCGTTGGTCACGTCATAGGCGATCGGCTCGACCGGCATGCCGATGAAGACGATGCGCCCGCCCGGGCAGATCGCCTCGAACAGGCTCGGCGCGACCTTCTGGTTGCCGGAGCATTCGAACGCCACGTCGACGCCCCAGCCGTCGGTTTCCTTCTTCACCACATCGACCAGGTTCTGCGAGCGCACATTGACGGTCACCGCCGCGCCCAGCTTTTTAGCCAGTTCCAGCTTCGCGTCGTCGACGTCGCTGACGATCACGCGGGCGCAGCCGGCGGCGCGGGCCGCCAGCAGGGTGACGAAGCCGATGGTGCCGGCTCCCGTGATGACCGCGATGTCGCCCGGCTTGATCTGCGCTTTGGTCGAGGCGTGCACGCCGGTCGCCAGCGGCTCCACCATCGCCGCCTGCTTCAGCGAGACGTTGTCCGGCAGCTTGAAGGTGAAGTCCGCGGGATGCACCACGTCCGGACGCAAGATGCCGTGCACCGGCGGGGTCGCCCAGAATTGCACGGCAGGATCAAGATTGTAGATGCCGAGGCGGCTGGCGCGGCTGGTCGGATCGGGGATGCCTGGCTCCATGCAGACCCGGTCGCCTTCCTTGAGCTCGGTCACGTCGGCGCCGACCTCGAGGATCACGCCGGAGGCCTCGTGCCCCAGGATCATCGGCGCGCGCACCTCGAACGGCCCGATCCTGCCGTGGGTATAGTAGTGCACGTCGCTGCCGCAAATGCCGATGTTGCGCAGGCCGATGCGCACGTCGCGACGGCCCAGCTTCTCCTCCACCTTAATGTCGCGCAGGGACAGCTTGTCTTTCTCTTCCAGAACGACGGCCTTGACCATGATCCTTCTCCTCTATCGGCGCGCGACGATGACGGCCCTGGTTAGCAGGACAACGCAGTCACGACATACTACGAAATATGGGACTCCAGGAAGCGCGTCTACAACAGGCTTGGGACCGCCACGGTCCGTCAGCCTTTCCCGGCGATGAAATTCCTGGAGAGACGGAGGCTGGACGCTAGGAGACGCGCCGGTGAGCTTTATTGGACGGCTTCGGATTTCCGCGGTCGGCCGGAACGTCCTCGTCAATGCGGGGACGCGCTGCGGCCTCGATCCACCCGGGCGGATCGCTGGCCGGAAACGAATCGATCGAAGCGACCTCGATTTGGTCGTAGCCGTCGATGATCACCTTCAGCTTGCGCTCGCGTGCTTGTTGCATGGTGCGTGCCTTTGACAGGTCGGTACGTCAACCGCGCGACGCTGGTTCCGTTCCGGCTCGGCTGGTCCGCCGCGGTGATCCCGGCGCTCAGAAAATCGCCGGCTCACCGACCGGTGCGCCGAAGCTGGTGCGCAGGAAATCGAAATCGCAGCCGTCATTCGCCTGCTGGATGTGGCGCGCAAACATCCAGCCATAACCGCGCTCGAAACGCGCGGCCGGTGGCGACCAAGCAGCCTTGCGGCGGTCCAATTCGTCCGCTGTCACCTGCAGGTCGATGCTGCGCGCCGGGATATCGACGGAGATGATGTCGCCGTTGCGCACCAGCGCCAGCGGCCCGCCGACATACGCCTCGGGCGAGACGTGCAGGATGCAGGCGCCATAGCTGGTGCCGCTCATGCGCGCGTCGGAGATCCGCACCATGTCGCGCACACCCTGCTTCAGGAGTTTTTTCGGGATCGGCAGCATACCCCATTCCGGCATGCCTGGTCCGCCTTGCGGTCCCGCGTTGCGCAGCACCAGGACATGATCCGGCGTGACGTCGAGGTCGTCCCGGTCGACCGCGGCCTTCATTGCGGGATAATCGTCGAACACCAGCGCCGGCCCGGAATGACGCCGCAGCCGCGGTTCGCACGCGCTGGGCTTCACCACGCAACCGTCAGGCGCCAGGTTGCCTTTCAGCACCGCGAGCGCGCCTTCGGCATAGATCGGATTCGCGAGCGAGCGGATGACGTCGTCGTTGTGAACCGCGGCACCGGCGATGTTCTCGCCAAGAGTCCGCCCGGTCACGGTGAGGGCATCCAGATGCAAGTGGCCGCGCATCTGGCTCATCAGCGCGGGAAGCCCGCCGGCATAGAAGAAGTCCTCCATCAGGTAGCGCGTGCCGCTCGGCCGGACGTTGGCGATCACCGGAACGACGCGGCTGGCCGCCTCGAAATCCTCGAGCCCGATGGCGCAGCCGGCACGCCGCGCCTGTGCAATGACGTGGATGATGGCGTTGGTGGAGCAGCCCATCGCCATCGCGACCCGGATGCCGTTCTCGAACGCGGCGCGGGTCTGGATGCGTGAAGGCGTCAGATCCTCCCAGATCATGTCGACAATCCGCCGGCCGGCGGCCGAGCACATCCGGATATGGTTGGCGTCGGCAGCGGGAATCGACGAGGCCCCCGGCAAAGTCATGCCGATCGCTTCCGCGATCGCAGTCATGGTGCTTGCCGTGCCCATGGTCATGCAGTGGCCGTCGCTGCGGGCGACACCGGCCTCGACTCCGACCCAGTCCTCCGCCGTGATCGTGCCGGCGCGCCGTTCGTCCCAGTATTTCCACACGTCGGAGCCGGACCCCAGCACCTCGCCCTTCCAGTTGCCGCGCAACATCGGGCCGGCCGGCACATAGATCGCGGGCAGGCCGGCGCTGGTGGCGCCCATCAGCAGGCCCGGCGTAGTCTTGTCGCACCCGCCCATCAGGACCGCACCGTCGACCGGGTGGCAGCGCAGCAGCTCCTCCACCTCCATCGCCAGCATGTTGCGATAGAGCATGGTGGTCGGCTTGACGTAGGTCTCGGCCAGCGACAGGGCCGGCAGCTCGATCGGCAGGCCACCGGCATGCATGATCCCGCGCTTGATGTCCTCCACCCGCGTCTTGAAGTGCGCGTGGCAGGGGTTGATGTCCGACCAGGTGTTGATGACCGCGACGACGGGCCGGCCGCGCCAATCGTCCGGTCCGTAGCCCATCTGCATGAAGCGGGACCGATGGGTGGAGCCGCGTAGGTCGTCGGGCGCGAACCAGCGTGCGCTCCTCAGCTCGGCGGCTGCTTTCCGTCTCGTGGACATGTTTCCTGCTCGCTCCGGTCGTGGTGGGACGGAGCATTGCACAGTCCGGGCGAGTGAACTAGGCGGCAGCCACGCGGCCGCCGTTCAGCAGCGAGAAGGCCTTGGGCGCGGCACGCGTCAACAGCAATCCGAGGCCGAGGCCGATCGTGACCGTGATGAGGACGCTCACGACATAGTGAACGAGCATCCAGGGCTGCGTCACCGCCGGCAGCAGGCCCCACAGGACGAGCTTCACTTCCGCGATCAGCGGGTAGTGCGCGGCGTGCAGAAAGAACGCCAACCCGCCGAAGCGGGCGACCAATCCGCCGATTGGGGTCAGCGCGACGCGCTGGAATACGCCCCAGCAGGCCAGCACGCCGACCAGGCGCATGCCCCGGGTCATGACCTGCAGAAGGAAGGGATCGCCATCGACCACGTAGGGCGCGAGCGTCCGCGCCGCGCACATGACAATGTAGAGGAGCAGAAACACCAGGGTCGCGCGTGCGC
>DATEOK010000354.1:0-2973 GCA_035274225.1 Dongiaceae bacterium | reverse complement strand
CCACGCCCGCCGGCCTTGCCAAGGCCGGCGCGCTCTATATCCCGGACCCCAGCCTGCACGATCACGCCTGGCGCCGCCGCGGCCGTGACCAGCGCGCCTATAGCCTGACCGGCATCACGCACACCACCGCTTCGTCCGGCGCGATGGACATGATCGCGGAATTCGCCCTGGCGCCGGTGCAGGAGTGGGACGCGGTGATCTGCACGGCCAAGACCGTGCGCACCATGGTCGAGGCCCTGATGGATGAGCAGGCGGCGTATCTGAAGGACCGCCTCGGCGCCCAGCGCGTGCCGCGGCTCTGCGCCTCGGCCGCGAACTGCTCGGCCGCCTTGCGCTCCTGCGCGTAGCAATAGAAGCGCTCGACCCCGGCATGGCGGAGATAGGCGTCGAGGAACGCCTCGCCCGCCGCCATGCGACCCATGAGCTTCGGCCCCTTGGTTTCGTAGCCAGCGGGGACATAGTGGATGGCAGCGTTGGTCGGTGGCATGATTCCCCTCGAGATCGCGCGCCGGAGACTAGCATAGGGCTCGGCAGGCATGACAATCGCCAGGCTCGTCCGCAGGGCGACAGCAGAGGAGATCGCGGACCTGATGGCGCTGCGGCTGTCGGTGCGCGAGAACCGGCTGTCCGACCCCGGCCAAGTGACCGCCGCGGATTGCCTCGCCTTTGTCGAGCGCGGCCACATGTGGGTCTGGGAGGAGGACCAGGAGATCCTCGGCTTCTCCGCCAGCAGCTGCGAGACCGGATGGATCTGGGCCTTGTTCGTGCGCCCTGGGCACGAGGGCCGCGGCATCGGCCAGGCGCTGTTCGCCGTCGCTTGCGGCGCCTTGACCGGTGCCCGCTGCCGCACCTTGCGGCTCAGCACCGACCCAGACACGCGCGCCGCGCGCTTCTATCGCGCCGCGGGCTGGCGCGAAGCTGGACGCACGCCGCAGGGCGAGCTGATTTTCGAATTCAACGCTCCGCCGGCTTGACCCGCGCGCAACACATTCGCCTCGAATTTTCGACAGTACATGTGGGTTAACAGCTTCTTAGCATTAAGGCGTCACACCTTTCCCTGAAGGGAAAATTGCTCGGTCTCCAACTATGGCACCTCGACGTACGCTGTTCCATCAACGCAAGGATAAGCCGCGCTCGGTCTCGAAGATCGGGCTGCTGCTGTGCCTGTTGCTGGCCGGCGGCGTCATGGTGGTGCCGGCGAGCAGCGACCTCGCGCTCAATGGCAAGGCGAAGATCCGCGATCTCGCGCTGAGCTCCGGCTTCATCAGTTTCAAGGACTGCGTGGTCACCCCCGATCAGGAGCTCGCCTGCAACAGCAGTGCCGTGGGCATGCCGTTGCCGGCGGCGCTGCGGCTGATGAAAGACAGCCAGACCTTGGCGGCGGAAGAGCAGCAGAAGCGCCAGAAGGCGGAGACTGCCGTACGCGATTTGGCGCTGGAAGTTGACAGGCTGAACAAGCGGCTGAAGCAGGCCGAGCTCGCCGCCAGCGGCAACAGCGCGTTCCCGCCGAGCGGCGAAATCCGCCCGACCGGCCTCACCGTCACCAATCCCAGCACCGGCAGCATGATGAACGCCGCCGGCGGGCCGCAGCAGGAATCGCTGTCGGTGATGCCGCCGTCCGAAGAGTAACGGGAGGGAGCGCGAGCGCTCCCCCGTCAGGCATCCCGCCAATCGAACGAGAGCGGTGCTTCCCGGAACGCAAAGCGATCCAGGTGGCGCGCAATCGCGCCTTTCAGGCCTTCCAGTTGACCGCTCGCGCTGGCTTGCAGCCGGCACTCGAGACTGTCCGCGTGCGCCTGCAGGGTCAGCGTGGCATCGCCGGGCCAGTCCGCGCCGCGCGCGTCGCGCGGAAAGACCACCGTTCCGGCTTGCGGCGTGAACTCGACCGCAAGGTTGTGGCTCCAGTGCTTGCAGAGCTGTTGCAGGTAGCGGCTGCCCAGGGCCGTCGGAACGCGCACTGTGCTTTGGAACATCGTTGATCCTTTGAATGCAGAGACTAGACTTGACTTGGTGTATAAAAGATATATCTTACGATATGTCAAGAGATACAAACGAAAGAAGATACAATGCATATTTATGAAGAAGAACAATGGCATGGCGGCTGGCATAGGCACATGGGCCGGCATGGGCACAGCCGCGGCGGCCATCGCCATGGCGGGTTTTTCGGCCGGCACGGCCGCGGCGGGGGCGATGGCTTCCGCATGGGGCGCAAGCTCGGCGCCGGCGACCTGCAGCTGCTGCTGTTGCTGCTGCTCCAGGAAAACCCGCGCCATGGCTATGAGCTGATCAAGGAGATGGAGCAGCGCACCAGCGGTTATTACAGCCCGAGCCCCGGCGTGATCTACCCCGCCCTCACCTATCTCGAAGAGATCGGCTTCGCCTCGGTCGAGAGCGAAGGCAACAAGAAGCTCTACCGCATCACCGAGACCGGCGCGGCCTTCCTCAAGGAAAACCAGGCGACCGCGGAGGCGATGCTGAACGAGCTGGCCGACATCGGCCGCCGTTTCGCGCGCGCGCAGAAAGCGATGAGCGAGGAGGAGGGCGCCGGATCGGACGATGAAGAGGGCGAGCTCGGCACCTGGCCGCTGGGCGAGCGCCGCTTCGGCCGCGGCCGGCGGCGGCACGACATCGTCGAGCTGATGCAGGCACGGCACGAGCTGAAGCGCGCCTTGGCCGAGGCAATGGGCGCCGCGCCCGAGGATCACAAGCGGGTCGCAGATATCCTGCGCCGCGCCGCCGCGGAGATCCGCGGCGACAAGCGCTGAGGCTATACGTCGAGGTTGGCGACGTTGAGCGCGTTCGACTGGATGAAATCGCGGCGCGGCTCCACCAGGTCACCCATCAGGGTCGAGAACACTTCTTCCGCCTCGTCGGCGTGCGTCACCTTCACCTGCAGCAGGGTGCGGGCGTTGGGGTCGAGCGTCGTCTTCCACAGCTGCTCGGCCTGCATCTCGCCGAGGCCCTTGTAGCGCT